>JAIRRM010000136.1 GCA_031255975.1 Propionibacteriaceae bacterium
GGCGACGGCATGTCAAGCTTCTTGAACGAAAGCGTGGGGATACGGCTGAACGCCAACGCCGCCACCAGAAGCAACCAGCACGCCACCACGACGGGATGTGACCACCAGCCTTTGCCGAACCCCAGCAGCGCCACCACCGGGGCCAACGCCAGCCAACTCGCCGCCGGGGCTGGAACTCCGATGAAAAACTCTTTCATGTAGTCGGGTCGGTCGTCGTCTCCCAAATCGGTGTTGAAGCGCGCCAGTCGCAGCACGATAGCCGACGCATACACCAGCGCCGCGAACCAGGCCAGCATCCACAACTTACGGTGATCCGTCTCGGAGATCAGGGTGTACGTGACGATGGCGGGACCGACACCGAACCCGATGGCGTCCGCGAGTGAATCCAACTGTTCGCCCATCGGCGACGTGGCCCCCAGCGCCCGCGCCACCCGACCGTCGCTGGCGTCCAGTAGCGCTTCGGCGACGATGAGAATGACGACCATGCTGTAGTTTCCAGCGATGGCGAATCGGATCGCCGTCAACCCACACGCCAGCGCCAACAAGGTGAGAAAGTTCGGCAGCATCGCCACCGGACGAGGGTCACGCGGCGCATTGCCGTACGTCTCGACCGTGAACCGGCGCGGACGGCGCTGTGCGGGAGTCACGGCAGCCTCGCCAGAACTGTCTCGCCGCCAACCGCCCGCTGCCCAACCGCAACCTGCGGTTCGGCGTCTTCCGGCAAGTAAAGATCGACGCGCGAGCCGAACCTAATCAGCCCATACACCTCTCCCGCCGCGACCGGGTTACCGGGCGTCACATCGCACACGATGCGGCGCGCGACCATACCGGCCACCTGCACAGCCGCCACTTTGGTGCCGTCCGCCGCCTCGAACACCACGGTGTTGCGTTCGTTTACCTCGGAGGTCTCCGGCAGGTCGGCGGAAAGAAACTGCCCCGGTACATGAGTGACAACCGCGACCGTAGCAGCCAGTGGGGCGCGCTGCACATGTACGTCGGTGATTGACAGGAAAGTGGAGATACGCCGCATGGCGCGCTCACCCAACCCCGCCTCGCTCGGGGGCACTGCGAAGTCCACGGCGCATATTTCGCCATCCGACACGGCGACAACGGCGGCGGGGTCGCCGGGCGTCACTCGCGTCGGGTTACGGAAGAACGCCGCTGACGCCGCCGCGAACCCCAACCCCAGCCGTCGTAACACCGGAACCCGCAGCCCGAGCGCCGCCAGTGCCAGGCCACCGACGACGAACGGCTTCCCCGCCGGATGTAGCGGCGGAATCGCTGTTTTCACCATCTCGGCCACATGAGCAAACGCAGACTGAGGTGCGCCATTCACAAGCTTGTTCGCCATCCGTCCAGCATATCGGACGCGGCAAGGGAGCAAGGCGGCTCAAACGGTTGACGGTACGCTGGGTACATGGCGACGGTGCGAGAACTCATCGAACGGGGCGTCACTGTGTTCGCGCCGGAGACGGTGTACCTCGGCCCCGAAGTGAATCCCGAACGTATCAGCGGCGAGGGCGTGGTGATCCATCCTGGATGCCGTATCCGGGGGGAGCGGAGCGTCATTTCGGCTCGATGTGAACTGGGTGCGGAGGCCCCGCTGACCATTGATAACTGCGCTTTGGGTCAAGACGTGAAGCTTAAGGGCGGCTACGCCACGGATTCGGTGTTCTTGGCAGGTGTGGAAGTTGGCTCCGGCGCGCAACTACGTGAAGCCTGTCTGTTGGAGGAGCAGTCGGCGGCGGCGCACAACGTCGGGCTCAAGCAGACCATCCTTTTCCCATATGCCACCATCGGCTCATTGGTGAACTTCTGCGACTGCCTGCTGGCAGGTGGCACCTCGCGTAGCAACCATGCCGAGGTTGGCTCGGGTTATATTCACTTCAACTTCACCCCCGCTGGGCATAAAGCCACCGCAAGTCTTTTTGGCGACGTGGTACGCGGCGTTTGGCTGCGTGAGCAGCCGGTGTTTTTAGGCGGTGGCGGCGGAGCAGTGGGGCCGGTGCGGGTCGGCTACGGGGCCGTAGTCGGAGCCGGTTCGATTCTCAAAGACGATGTTCCCGACGATACGCAGGTGGTCGTTCCGGGCGTCGCCTCGACCCATCCGGTGAAGCGTTTTGCATACCCACGGCTGGCGCGCGTCGTGGCACACAACGTCGAGTACATCGCTCAGCTTTTGGCGCTCAAATGCTGGTACCAAGAGGTACGCGCACCGCTTTACACTCCAGTCGAGTACGGGAATGAGCTACTGGAGGCCGCGCTGCGCGTCATCGATGCGGCCATCGGTGAACGCACCAAACGCTTTGCGGCGTTCACTGAGTCGGTACGATCCGAAGACGCCGACGCGCGACGGCTACGTGAACGCGGTGGTGATGTCGCCGGGTACCTGGCTGCCTACCACCCCCGGCTCGACCCCGAGTTGGCCCGCCGTATCACGGTGGGCGAGCAGCCGTATTTGGCCACTTTGAGCGCACTGGATGATGAGACAGTCATCACCGGGCAGCAGGCGCTGGCGGCCATTGTCGCCGAGGTTACAGCCAGCGCTCAGGAAATGCTGCACGCATTGCCCGGTGAATAGCCCCGCTACAGGTCGGCCAGCAGTTGCTCCCGCTTTTGTTCGTACTCTGCATCGGAGATCAGCCCAGACTCTTTTAATTCGGCGAGTGTACGCAAGCGGTCGGCTACCGTGGGTGTGGAAAAGACCACCGCAATTACACGAAACTCACCGGGATCAGTGCATCCGTCGTCGTCAGCGGCTGTACGGTGTCCGCCATGCAGATGACTCCTCCTGCGCCTCGTTTCACCCCCGAAAAGCCATCCAAGACTCTGAACGCATTTGTATCTTTGGCGGTCGGGAGCGCTGATTGCTTTATCTCGATCGGATACATCACCCCATCGCGGACGATCAGTAGGTCTATTTCACGCTGATCGTGGTCGCGGTAGAAGTACAGGGGAGGGTCGAGCACGCCCGCGTTGTAGTAGCCCTTCAGCACCTCCGTCACCACAAACGTCTCGAAAAAAGCACCCGCCATCGCGCCGTCCCTGATTACCTCCGGACTCGTCCAGCTAGTCAAATATGCGGCCAAACCTGTGTCCATAAAGTACAACTTCGCAGTTTTGACGGCGCGTTTCGTGACGTTCGTGTGATACGGGTGGAGCAGATACACCAGGTGCGATGTCACCAGCACCGACAACCAACGCTCTGCGGTCGTGCGGCTAACACCTACTTCGGATGCGATGTCGGCAAGGTTTAACAACCCGCCGGTACGTGCCGCGACCACCGTCATAAACCGCATGAAAGTCATCTCGTCGCCCACGTTCACAAGTCGTCGTACGTCGCGCTCAATGTATGTACGCACATATGACCCGAAGAACAGGTTCCAGTCGTATTCGGGGTTGGCGACCAACTCCGGCATAGAGCCGCGATGAATATGCCGCCAAACAGCGGACGGCAGTATCGATTGACGCCTAAGTGACAAAAAACTGCCAGTGGGAACAAATGGGTCTGCTACTTCGCTACCCAGTTGCTCGCGTAACGACAGCCCCGTCAAAGTCAAGATGCCGACACGTCCTGCCAACGATTCCGTGCCCCCCTGCATCATCTCGAACTGATCGGAACCGCTGAAGTAGAGCAAGCCTTTAGCCGATGATTCGTCAAGCGCTTCTTTTGCGGCCAAAAACAACCCCGGTGCCCGTTGCACTTCGTCAACGAAGATCGGCGGAGTGTTGTACCTGAAGAACAGCTCGGGCACGTCGGTCGCGGATCGTAAAACCGCGGCGTCATCAAGGGAAAGCTCTGGCACGTCCGGGATGACATGACGCAACAATGTTGACTTGCCCACCTGACGCGCGCCGGTAACAAGTACCGCCCCGAACTGCGCCGCAAGCTTGCGCACGGTGTTTTCCGCGTGACGCTGGATGTACGGTGCCATGTAGCTCCCCCGATTTTCTCGTGCGATTTACTCTCGGAAAATAATATACACGGATTTATGGTGTGCCCCCTACGGCAGCCTTGCCGAGGGTTACGCGCCAGTCCCAGTCTGGCAGAATGGCCGTATGGGAAAACTTTTCGGCACCGACGGCATCCGTGGCGAAGCCAATCGGCACCCGATGGACGCCATGACGGCATTCGCGCTCGGGCAGGCGCTCACGCATGTCATCCACCCGAAGCATCGCCCGCCCGTGGTCGTCATCGGTAAAGACACCCGTATCTCCGGCTACATGCTGGAATCCGCGCTGGAAGCGGGCATCACTTCGATGGGTGGCATCGTACACATGCTCGGGGTGTTGCCGACTCCAGGTATCGCGTACATCACCCAGTCGATGCGCGCCGACGCCGGATTCGTGGTCTCAGCCAGCCACAACCCGTACCAGGACAACGGCATCAAGGTTTTCGGCCCCAATGGTTTCAAGCTCTCCGACGCGCAAGAGGACGAAATCGAGCGGTTGATGCTCTCCGGCGAGTTGGCGTCCCTCACCCCACCTGCCGCCGAGTTGGGGCGGGCCTACCGGCTCGACGATGTACTGGGCCGCTACATCGTGTTTCTGAAGAACTCGTTCCCGCGCTCGCTCAGATTGGACGGCGTAAAGATCGCCATGGACGTGGCCAACGGCGCGTCGTACCGGGTGGCCCCAGCGGTGTACCGCGAGTTGGGCGCTGATGTGTACGTCATTAACGACGAACCAAACGGCTACAACATCAACGACAATGCGGGCGCGATGCACCCCGAAGCGCTGGCCAAGGTGGTGCGCGAGATCGGTGCCCAGGTGGGGTTTGCGTACGACGGCGATGCCGATCGACTCATCGCGGTGGATGAGTCGGGAGAGGTGGTCAGCGGTGACCAGATTCTGCTTATCAACGCGCTGGAACTTAAACGTCAAGGACGGCTCACAAACAACGCCGTCGTCTCCACCGTGATGAGCAACCTCGGGTTCCGCGTTGCCTGCGACGAGGCGGGCATCGTCAACCATGCCGCACCGGTTGGTGACCGCTATGTGTTGGAGTTGATGAAAAAGGTGGGGGCCGTCATCGGCGGCGAGGACTCCGGACACACCATCTTCCTGCGCCGTCACACCACCGGCGACGGCATCCTCAGCAGTCTGCAACTCATCACCTGCATGTTGAAAACCGGGAAACCGCTCTCTGAGTTGAAACAGGCGATGCGGGTGTACCCGCAGGCCCTCGTCAACGTGGACGTGGCCCGCAAACCCGAGTTGGAAAATGTACCCGAGGTGATGGCCGCCATCGCCGCTGCCGAAGGCGAATTGGGCACACACGGACGGGTGTTGGTGCGCTACTCCGGCACGCAAAACCTCTGCCGCGTGATGGTGGAAGGCCCCACGATCACCGAAACCGAATCCCACGCCGAGGCCATCGCCGACGCGGTGCGACTGACCATCGGAGTTTAGCGACCCATTCCCGCAGCGCGGTGGCGCAGAACGTATCTCCCGTTGGGTTGCAGCAATAGCGCGAGCCACCAGGCCGAAAGACCGATCCGAGTGGCCTCACATCGTGGTTACCTTGTAGCGCGTCACGTTACGCGCACCCAGGCAGTACCTTGCCGATACCGCCTACCACTCTCATCGAATGCGGCACGGCCACGCGCGGTAAGCCAGGCGGCGTTCTCGGCCTGCACTAGCAAAGCCTCCAGCGCTTCGCGCAGTTCGTCGGAGCTGGCGTTACCCATGGGAGATACTGAAGTTTGGGAATACTCGCGGTAACGGGGTATTCTCTCTGTTCATCCAATGGAGGTTCACCCGGAGGGCTCATGAACTACGACGCTCACACCTGCTTCGGCATGATGTGCTGCCGTTTCATGATGATGCCCACCGCGCGAGCGTCCGCTGGCTGCTAGCTGTCTAGCCAAGCAAACGGTAACCGCCCGCGCGAGTAAATCGCCGGGCGGTTTTGTTTGTCTTGACAGTTGGCAGCGAGCGCACCCACGGAAACGTAAAAGAACGCAGAGAAAGAGGAACCATCGTGAACAGCAAGCCAAGGAGCTTCGCAGCCAGGGTCATCGCGCTGGCCGTCGCCACCATCTTCGGTCTTGGAACCCTGGTCGCGTGCTCGTCCAACGACCCGAATGGCACCCCCACCGGTTCACCCAACGACGGCGACAACACCAAGGGCACCGCAAGCAACCCCGTCAGAATCGGCGTGGTCGGCGCTACCGAGAAATACTGGGACACCCTGACAGACGAACTCGAAACCGAGGGCATCTACGTAGAGATCGTGGATTTCGCCGAATACCCGCTGCCTAATCCGGCGCTGACCGCGGGCGATATCGATCTGAACCAGTTCCAGCACATCGTGTACCTGGCCGCGTACATCGCCAACACCGGCAACGAACTGGCCCCCATCGGCTCCACCGCCATCTACCCGCTGATGCTGCATTCACAACGTTACGACTCCGTGGCTGAAATCCCCGCAGGTGCCGAAATCGCCGTCCCGAACGACCCGTCCAACCTGTCGCGGGCGCTGCTGGTGCTACAGTCCGCCGGGCTCATCAAACTACGAGATGGCGGCTCCATCTTCTCCACCGATCTTGACATAATCGAGGCAGAATCGCGGGTACGGGTACGCCCGGTAGCCGCCGACCTGCTGCCAGCCACACTGGCCGACCTGGCCGGTGCCGTGATGAACAACGACTGGGTGGTCAAAGCTGGGATGGACATGAACGCCGCTATCGCCCAAGACGACCCAAACGATCCGGCGGCGGCAGCCTACGTGAACATCTGGGCCTCCCGCACCGAAGACGCTGACAACGCGCTCTATCTGCGGATCGTCGCGGCGTACCAAAACAGCACGCAGGTCATCACAGAACTGCAAGAGGTTTCTGGAGGTGCTGCGGTGATCGTGAAGATTCCCCAAGCCGAGTTGCAAACGGCGCTTGATAAGACGATTGCCGACACCAAGGCGAATGCGTAAACGATGAATGACCCCACGACACTCGTCGAACTTCGCGACGTCACCAAGACGTTCGAGGTGACCCCCACCAGGGAAAACCCGGCGAGCACCCTCACGGTGCTCGACCGGGTTAGCCTGGAGGTTCGTACCGGCGAAATCTTCGGCCTCATCGGTTATTCAGGAGCTGGGAAATCCACCCTGGTACGACTCATCAACGCGCTCACCCCGCTCACCAGCGGTTCGGTGACGGTGGACGGCGTGGAGGTCAGCACCCTCAAAGAACGCGGACTGCGAGAACTGCGCCGTGACATCGGCATGATTTTCCAACAGTTCAACCTGTTCAACTCCCGCACCGTAGCCGGGAACGTGGCGTATCCGCTAACCATCGCCGGGACGCCGAAATCCGAACGGGATGCTCGGGTGGCGGAACTGCTCAACTTCGTGGGGTTGGCCGACAAAGCGCATACGTATCCGGATCAACTCTCCGGTGGGCAGAAGCAGCGGGTGGGCATCGCCCGGGCGCTTGCCACCCGTCCCAAGTTGTTACTCGCCGACGAGGCGACAAGCGCGCTCGACCCGGAGACCACCCAGGAGGTATTGGCGCTACTACGCCGCGTGAACACCGAACTGGGCACCACCATCGTGGTGATAACACACGAAATGGCGGTGATCCGCGGCATCGCGCATCGGGTGGCGGTGCTGGATGAAGGGCGCATCGTAGAGACCGGCGAGGTGTATGACGTGTTCGCCAAGCCACAACACCCGGTGACGGCTCGATTCGTCGCCACGGTTATCGAACCGCCGCCCTCTGGCGAAACCTTGGCGGCGCTCAAAACGGCGCATCCGAACGCGACACTGGTAGCGCTTCGCTTCGATGAAGACCGGGTGAATCAGGCCGCGGTGTATCGATGCTTTTTCGAGGCCGGTGTCGCTTTCGAGTTGGTGGCCGGTGGTATTGAGGCGATTCAAGGACGGCACTTCGCGCAGTTGACGTTGGCGCTGGATGGGCCGGATGCCGCCGTACGCGACGCCCTCGCGCAGGTGTCGGAACTTGTGAAGGCGGAGGTGCTCTAATGCTTGATGGACTGTGTGGCTGGTGGGGGCGCACCCGCCTTTGCGAACTGGTGGATCGCGGCTATCTCGCCGAAGCCATCTTCGAGACGCTGTATATGGTGGCGATCGCGCTCGGCGTGGGTATCGTCATCGGGCTCATCGTGGGCCTGGGCCTCTACACCACTCGCAAAGGGGGCCTGTACGCGAACCGGGTGATGTACGCGGTACTGAATATCATCGTGAACATCTTCCGCCCCATCCCGTTTGTGATCTTCATCGGCGCGGTGCAGCCGTTGGCGCGCGTCGTCACCGGAACTGGCATCGGCAACCCGGCCATCATCTTCGGGCTGTCTATCGCCGCTGGATTCTTCGTGTCGCGCATCGTGGAACAGAACCTGTTCTCGGTCGATCCGGGTGTGGTGGAGGCGGCGCGCGCGATGGGGGCGTCAAGACCGCGAATCGTGTTCGGAGTGCTGATCCCCGAAGCTCTCGGCCCGCTCATCCTCGGACTGACGTTCTCGTTCGTCTCCGTGGTGGACGCCTCTGCCATCGCCGGGGTGCTAGGCGGCGGCGGTCTTGGCAACTTCTCGCTGAGTTACGGCTTCCGCCAATTCGACACTCTGGTCACCTGGGTAACGGTGGTCATCATCATCGTCATCGTGCAACTGGCGCAGCTACTCGGCAATTGGGTGGCCCGGCGTGTCATGCGCCGTTGATGGAAGATCGACCGGCTACGAACCACCCCATGCGGTGCGCACGAAGTGGGTGGCGGCAACGACCGACTACCCTGAACGTATGAAATCCATCCAGGAGCGCTATCCGGAGCCGTATACGCACTGCTTCGGGTGCGGCACGCACAACCAGGCGGGCTGGCACATCCAGACGTACTACGTGGACGGCGTTTACGTGGGCCGCCATCGAGTGCCACCGGAGTACAGCGGCGGCTGGGCGGATTCCATGTACGGTGGGGCCATCGCCGCCCTGATTGACTGCCATACCGCAGCGGCCGCCGCCGACGCCAAAGGCCGCGAACTCGGGCTCACCGCAGCCGATCCGCTGCCCCGCTTCGTCACCGCGACTATCACAGTGGATTATCTGGCACCCACTCCAGCCGGAGTTGAGGTGAACCTCAAGGCGCGTGTCACCAGCATTGCTGGACGCAAGGTACATGTCAGTTGTGAGTTGTTCCCAGCCGGTTCCGCCACTCCGACCGCGCGCGGCGAGGTGCTGATGATTCAGGTACGGGAGCCTTGACGACACCCGGGGACGCCACGCCGCGCACTTGACCACCTGCCACCGAGCCCGTTCGCAACCGCTCGACCGGGGCAAAAGAACCCAGCCCAGAGCATCCAATCGCCTCCGCCGGCCGACCCGCAACCGGATTGGGTTTGACCGAGTATGAACTAGGCGGTGGCGAAAGACCGGTCACCGTTCGGCCTCGCCGGGGGTGGAAATCTGGTGCCGCTACACCAGATGCGCCCCCAGCGCGGCGGCGGAGTTACGCGCCGTCTCACGGGCTGCGGCGACAGACGCGCCGCGCGCCAGCGCCACGGCGACACGACGATGACCATGTACCTCTGGTTTGCCAAAAAGACGCACCTGAGTACCGGGCTGCGTAAGCGCGGCATCCACGGAATCGAACACCGGTACACCGTCACCTGTTGCCAGCACAGCGCAAGACGCGCTCGGGCCGTATTGGGTGATGGCGGGCACCGGTAAACCGAGCAGAGCGCGGGCGTGCAACGCGAACTCACTCAGATCCTGCGACACCAGGGTCACCAGACCGGTGTCATGGGGCCGAGGTGAAACCTCCGAGAACAACACGTCGTCGCCCACCACGAACAGTTCCACTCCGAAGATGCCCCAGCCGCCGAGCGCCCCGGTGACCTTTTCGGCGATTTCGCGCGCTTTCTCCAGCGCCACGGCGCTCATCGGTTGCGGCTGCCAACTCTCGCGGTAATCGCCGTCGATCTGGATGTGCCCCACCGGCTCGCACATGACGCACCCGCCGGCGTGCTGCACCGTCAATAGCGTGATTTCGTAATCGAACTTGACGAAACCCTCGACGATGACCCGCACTCCCGAGCCATGCGCGCCGCGACCGCCGGTCTGGGCATACGTCCAGGAGCCCTCAATGTCAGCCTCGGTACGTACCAGTGACTGCCCCTTGCCAGACGAACTCATCACCGGTTTCACCACGCACGGCAGCCCTACCTGAGCGATGGCCGCCTGGAAGTCCTCGAAAGTGTCCACAAAAAGGTATGGACTGGTCGGCAAGCCAAGTTCCTCGGCGGCCAACCGCCGGATGCCTTCCCGATCCATGGTCAGCCGCGCGGCGCGAGCCGTCGGGGTAACCCGTACCACTCCCTCAGCCTCCAATTGCTGCAAGGTGGGTGTGGAGATGGCCTCAATCTCGGGCACCACGATGTCGGGGCGTTCCGTCTCGATGAGGGCGCGTAGCGCGGCACCGTCCAGCATGTCGATCACATAGTGCCGATGCGCCACCTGATGGGCGGGCGCACCCTCGTAACGATCAACCGCGATCACCTCAACGCCGAGTCGCTGTAGTTCGATTACCACCTCTTTGCCGAGTTCGCCGCTGCCCAGCAACATCACCTTGGTTGCCGTGGTGGTGTTAGGGGTTCCGATTCTCACGCTCATGCTCAGGTTCCTTTCGTGGGCCAATCCAAGCCTACGTGCTATCACCCCGTGCCACCCTCCGCCTACATAAAGGTATGGCTGTGCACTTGCGGCGGTCGTATGCCTTATTGCCGCTCGCCGCGCATGAACCAGTCGTGTACGAGCCGGTGGTAATACCCTTCAAATCGCGGCGAGATAGACTCCACTGAATACATGGCGTTTTCCCGCTCGGGGTTGATTAGGCAGCTAATGTACGAAGGCTTCACGCGAGAACAAGCCGAATACGGGGTGACTCAGGCGGGGCTGTAACGGGCCAGGTTCTGTTCCGGAGAGGCAGTCCAGAAGACCTGTCTAGCCGTCCTGTTGTGCGTGCCTTGGCATACATCTTCGGAACGGAAAGCCCGTCGTTCTCTTTGGGGTCAGCCGCTTGTCGCACCTGCGTACCGCCGTTGCCTTGACGGGGTTGATCCCCGTCGGCGCCCGTGATCGCAACTCGGGAATGGCCTTGTCGGTGGCTTGAAGAAGTGGGTAACCCGAGTCGGGTCAGGAGCCCTAGTGTTTTGGTTGTGGGTCGTTGATGGTGTTGCGGGTGTGTTGTTGTTCTGGGGTGGTTTGGGCTGGGATGGTTTGGGTGATGCCGTTGATGTTGATGGTTGCTGAGCGTAGTGAGTGTGTGATGTTGCGGATTGTTCAGTTGGTGCGTTATTGGAGAGTTCTGGCGATGGCGAGGGCTGCGAAAACGATGGTGAGGTGGGCTTCGATAGCGTCACGGGTTCTGACGAACAGGGGTCTGGCCGCGCGATCAGTTTTGGAGATGCGGAAGGATTGCTCGATGTGCCATAGGCCGTGATAGTGAGCGAGGATTTCACTGGCGGGGGCTATGGCACCGGGAATGTTGGTGACGTATCCTTTCAGCCCGGCGAGCATTCGTGCCCGATTCAAAGCGGCTGTATCAAGGCTGAATCCTTTCGTGCTGGCTTTCACGAACCGGGGTTTACGGGCAGGTTTTCACCGTTGACGACGCGCGTTGCCCGGTTCTCTTGTTGACTCAGAGTCCGGTTATCGTGGATGAATCTCTTGGCTGAATACTGCCAGATAGCCCGCTACGAGCCCGGATAAACCACCGCCCAGCGGCGGCCGACCCCAAAAACCAATCCCCCAAGACCCGAACGTCCAGCAAGACGACCACACGAGGCAGTTGACCTCTGGAGAAGCCGATCCCCCAGAGAAAATTACCCTGGGGGATCGCACACCATCACAAAACCGGGTTGCTACTGCACGTGCGTACCAGCGCTACGCAGCTCCACGCAGGCCTGCACCACGCGGGCAGCCATGCCAATCTCAGCAGCCTTACCCCAGGAACGAGGGTCATACAGCTTCTTGTTGCCAACCTCGCCGTCAATCTTAAGCACGCCGTCATAGTTAGCCATCATGTGACCGACAGCGGGGCGCGTGAAGGCATACTGAGTGTCGGTGTCGATATTCATCTTAATTACACCGTAATCAACCGCATCTGAAATCTCCTGTGGCGACGAACCCGAACCCCCATGGAAAACCAGATCGAACGGGCGCTCCTTGCCGTAATGCTGGCCCACCGCGTCCTGAATCTCCTTCAGCACCGCCGGGCGCAGCTTCACCGCACCGGGCTTATACACGCCATGTACATTGCCGAAGGTGAGCGCCGTGATATAGCGACCCCGCTCGCCCAACCCCAACGCCTCAGCAGTGGCCATACCGTCGGCAACGGTGGTGTAGAGCTTCTCGTTGATCTCGTTGGACACACCGTCCTCTTCACCGCCGACCACGCCGATCTCAACCTCCAGGATGATATGCGCGGCGGCGGCCTTCGCCAGCAACTCCTGCGCTATCTGGAGGTTCTCGGCTAGCGGCACCGCAGAGCCGTCCCACATGTGCGACTGGAACAACGGGGTACGTCCGGCGTTCACTCGCTCCTGACTGATGGCGAGCAGCGGGCGTACATAACTATCCAGCTTTTCCTTCGGGCAGTGGTCGGTATGCAGCGCCACGTTGACGCCATACTTGGCGGCCACCACATGCGCGTACTCGGCCAGCGCCACCGCTCCGGTGACCATGTCTTTCACCTTCTGGCCCGCAAGATACTCGGCACCGCCGGTACTGATCTGCACGATGCCGTCAGAACCGGCCTCGGCAAACCCTTGAATCGCGGCGTTCAGGGTCTGGGACGACGTGACGTTGATGGCGGGGTATGCGAAACGACCGGCCTTCGCGCGGTCAAACATCTCGGCATAGACCTCAGGTGTGGCGATGGGCATGGTAGCTCTCCTTCTCCGCAAGCTGCTCTCACCCGGCACGTTCGGCCAGGTAGCACCTATAAGTCTCTCACCCGGAAGTAGCTGTTGTCAGACGATGCGGTCGAGCCGTCGCAGATTCAATGTCCGGGCGCCCAATGTGGCCGAGCGTATCGCCGAATCGATGGTGCCAGGCAGCACATCCAAGTAGAGGAACGGCACACTCCACGGCTTATAACCGCTACGGCGCACCACCAGCTCTGCCCCCGGGGTGAGGGCATGACTCCGGGTACCGATACCGATTTCGTTCCAGGTGGCGCGATCCGGGCCGGGGGTGTCGGGGTCCGCAAGCGCCACCCCGGCCGCGTCGATACGAAACGCCGGGCCGGTAGGCATATCTTCATACAACGTCACCAGATAGATGATGTTCGCCGTCGTTCGTCCCATCCGTATCACCGGCAACGCCAGCATCGCCGCGATAAGCCAGATGACACCGTCGTACGTCATCATCTCGTACACTCCGGTGTCCACACTCGCGGGAATATCCAGGCTGGGCAACACCGATTGCCCCAGCATGGCCGCAGCGATGCCGCTCACCAGGCAGAAGATACCGGAGCCGAGCAGTCCGGCGCTGACGAAGTTTCGTGCCAGGAAACCGTACGTATGAGTGTCTCCGGTACGCCACAACACCATCAGCACCGCTCCGGCGATGACAAGCCCCCCCACCAGAATCAGCCCGATCAGCAACACCATGGGCACCCAGGCGATGCCGTCAAACACCTCGCTCTCACCAAAACGAGAGGTGGCCCGTAGCAGCAGCGTGGGCGGTAGCAGTAGCACGACGGCTACCCCGAAGGTCACCGCCATCGCCGGGCCGGCTTTCGCTGACCCCGGTTCGACCGATTTCGCCATGAACATGGCGACGAGTTGCCCCACGATGGCGGCAACGATGGCCAACAGCATCAGAACGGTGGGCAGTTGAAAGTCAAAGTTGTGCCCGGTTCCTCGCCCGATCATGACGGCGAACAGCATCGAGATGATGAGCCCGGTCACATGACCACGCACCGAGCCATGCAACGCCAGAATCAGCTTCACCAGCCGCGTCGAACTGTAGTGGGCCGTGAAGGCGTAGTCGTCCGCGTCCTGCATGGGCGAGAACTCCGCTACAACTGACTGCACGAATCGAGTCTAGTGGAGACCCGACCTTTCCAGCCGTGCTCAGCCGGAGCATCCCTCCGGGAGATCGGTGCCAGCCGGGCGTCAACTCAGTAGAACAACTCTTTGTTCATCACGTTGCGCAGCGGGCGACCTTCGACGAGCGCGTGAGCGTTTTCGAGGAAGATGTCCATCACCCGCTCCTCTTCCTTGGCGGCGAAAGCCATGGTGTGCGGCGTGATGAGCACGTTCGGCATGTCCCAGAGCGGGCTGGCGGTGTCCAGCGGTTCCCGCGTCATCACGTCCAGCGCGGCGTAGCCGATGTGCCCGCTTTGCAATCCGGCGATGAGCGCTTCCTCGTCGACGCAGTTGCCGCGCCCCAGGCTAACTATGATGACGCCCGGTTTGGCGGCTGCCAGCACCTCGGCACTGATGAGCTTCTCGGTACCTACGGCACCCGGCAGGCAGTTGATGATGGCGTCGGCGCGGGCGGCGCAGGCCACCAGGTCTGCCACACCATGCATCTCCACGCCAGGCACCTCACGTACGGTACGGTTCACGCCGATCACCTGCGCCCCCATGTGGCGGAAGTAGTCGGCGGTGAGTCGTCCGATCTCACCCATGGCGACGACGAGAATCGTCATCTCGTCAATGTGCTTGGTGGCCCAGCGCTGGGCCCAGACGTGCTCTCGCTGATACGCCTGCACCCGTGGCAACTCCTTCGCGCCACACAGCACCCCAAACACGGCGTACTCGGCCAACGTCCTGGCGTGCGCTCCAGCGGAGGTGGTGAAGATCACGCGCTCCAGATCGGCATCCGACAGTTTCGCCATCCGAACTTGTCCGCCACCCCCGGCGGCCATGGTGTGTACCCACACCAGATGCGGGTTCAACGGCACCACCCGGCGCAGCACACTAGGCCGGGAGTCTGGGATGCCGAACATGACCTCGGCACTAGTCAGCAGTTGTTCGTAACGGGCCTGTTGTTGCGCCGTACGGGTGAAATCCGGGTCGCCTTCCCAATCGGAGACGAACCGCTGCGGCGGATACAGTTCTGCCTCGTAGTGGAGGTCGATGACCGGATCGGCGCTGAGCCGCTCCACTACCCGCGCGCTTGGCACGCTGCCGATCACCGTCTTCAGTTTCGCCGTCATGTCGTATGCCTCCCTGGGTACGCGCGGTGTTCAGACGCTGGTGTGTAGGTGTACCAACACCTCAGAGCTAGGCTAGTCAGGTGGTTACCGAGAACGAAATGACGCCGAACCCGTCCCCCGCCGAGCCCGCGACCCCAGCGACCTCTGAAACCCCAGCACCGCAATCGGCGCGGGCAACCGAGCGAGCGACACCAACCGAGCGACCCGACACCGTATTCGGATGGGTACTGCGAGCCGTTAAAGGTATGTTCATCGGCACCGGTGCCATCCTGCCCGGTGTGAGCGGTGGGGCACTGGCGGCGGTGTTTGGCATCTACGAACGCATGATCGGCTTCCTCGCCAATCCGAAAAAAGATTTCGTCAAGAACACACTGTGGTTCATCCCGGTGGTGATCGGGGCGCTGTTCGGCATGTTCGTGCTCGCCTTCCCGCTCGACTACTTCCTACTGCACAACAAGGTACAGGTGGTGTTCTTCTTCATCGGCGCAATCGCGGGCACCTTCCCGGCGCTGCTCGGCGAGGCTGGCAAGCGGGGCCGCAAAACGTGGCATTGGGCACTGATGTTGGCAGTCGCCGCCGCCATGCTGGTATTCCTGATCTGGGCGCGTAACAATCTCGATGTGAATCTGCCGTTGAACTTCGGCACCTGGGTGCTCGCGGGCGGCATTTTCGCCCTCGGCATGATCGTGCCGGGGCTGTCGCCGTCCAACTTCCTGCTCTACTTCAACATGTATCAGCCGATGACGGACGGCATCAAGCGGGTCGATCTCTCCATCCTGGTGCCGGTGGGCATCGGTGCGGTGCTGTGTGTAATAGCGTTTGCCAAACTGATGAGCCTGCTGCTGGAGCGAGCGTATGCTCCGGTGTTCCACTTCATCCTGGGCGTGGTGATCGCGTCCACCGCCATCATCCTGCCGTGGGGCACCGATTACGACGGCATGGGCGTTCCCGGATACCTCACCACCGGTTTGCTGTTCGCCGCCGGGGTGACGCTGGGACTGTGGATGGGCTGGCTGGAGAAGAGATACCAGAAGGACGACGAATGAGTGGCCTTGATGGCACCGGGGTGACCAATCACCGTTCTACCTGCGGCAGTGGCACCACGATTGCGCCTCGGGGGTTGTGATGAGCGGAACAGAGCCAGCGATGTTCAGCGACGCACCCCGACCGCTGCTCAGCGAGGACGACATCGCCGCACTGTCGTCACCCGGGGTGGGACCCTGGGTGGGGGTGTGGCCCCAGGATGAACGCTACGACCCGGCGCTGTTGGCCGAGGGAGACCGTCGTAACGTCGCCGACGGTTACCGCTATTGGACGGTGGACGCCATCCGTGCCGAGCTGGCAACGCGCGCCGTACCGCTACACGTCGCCATCCAGAACTGGGAACATGATTTCAATATCGGCTCCATTGTGCGTACCGCCAACGCTTTCGGCGTGGCCGGAGTGCACATAGTCGGACGGCGCCGCTGGAACCGGCGCGGTGCCATGGTGACCGACCGCTACCTCGACGTACACCACCACGAAGACGAAACGGCACTGGTGCGTTGGTGCGCCGCCGCCACGACAACCCTCATCGGCGTAGACAATCTACCCGGCGCGGTGCCGTTGGAAACCGCCGCACTCCCCGAGCGCTGCTGCTTAGTTTTCGGCTCCGAGGGCGCCGGGCTCACCGACGCCATGGTCGCCGGCTGCGAACGTCTCGTCGCCATCACCCAATACGGCTCCACCCGCTCCATCAACGCCGGTGCCGCCGCCGCCATCGCCATGTACCACTGGTCGCTCAAGTGGCGGTGAACACCGCCAGACGTGGCTAACCGAGTGAGCACCACACCGGTGCCAGTCGCGGCAATCCAACAACACCTCGTCGAAATACTGGCCGCATACGTTGAATGCGCTGGGATGCACGGCCTCGGCACACACCGTCGCCTTGACGCACATCACCGCCTGGGCACATGAACGGAATCCGAACACAAAACAGGGCCGCGAAGGGATCTCCTCGCGGCCCTGTTTGTAGCTGATGAAGCGGTTACTGCTGACCGGGCTGCGGCGGCTGCACCGGGGCAGGCTGGAACACCGGACTCTCGGTGGCCGGGATCGGCATCACGTCGTTGTTCACGGCGGGAGGCAACGCTCCGGCGGCCTGCTGCGCGGTTCCGATGGCCTCCTGGCGGGCAC
This sequence comes from Propionibacteriaceae bacterium, assembly GCA_031255975.1. Classification (GTDB taxonomy): domain Bacteria; phylum Actinomycetota; class Actinomycetes; order Propionibacteriales; family Propionibacteriaceae; genus WRGV01. Next base: position 17,358 of record JAIRRM010000136.1, read on the forward strand.
GACCACCGAGATCGCTCATATCGATTTCCACGCGAGCGCGGACCGTCGGGTCATTCACCTCGAAATAGCCAGCCTTCTGGAATCCGAACATGCCGGCGATGATGCTAGACGGGAACACTTCGGTCCTCGTGTTGTAGTTGCCAACGATGGCGTTGTAGTACTTGCGCGAGTTGGCGATGCGATTCTCGGTCTCGACCACTTCCGACTGCAATTGAAGGAAGTTGGTGTTCGACTTCAGATCGGGATACGCCTCGGATACGGCAAAGAACTGGGTGACGGCCTGCGTCAACTGCTGCTCCAACTGGGCACGCTCCGGGCTGAGGGCACCACTGGGGGCTTGCGACACCTGCTGCGCACGGGTACGCAGTTCGGTGATGCGCTCCAATGTCTCACGTTCGTTGAAGGCATAACCCTTGGCGATCTCCACCAGGTTTGGCAACAGGTCATAGCGACGGTTCAGTTCCACGTCCACCTGCCGCCAGGATTCCTGA
>JAIRRM010000138.1 GCA_031255975.1 Propionibacteriaceae bacterium
CGCGGCGGTACACATAGAGGTAGGCGATGAACAAAGTGGCCATGAACAGCGCCATCTCGATCACCGCGAAAGCCCCCAGATGCCCCAAGGCCACCGCCCACGGGTAGAGGAAGACGATCTCGATATCGAACACGATAAACAGCATCGCCGTCACGTAGTACTTGACGTGGAAACGACCGCCACCCTCCGGCGGCGGCGTGGGTTGCACCCCGCATTCGAAGGAATCCAGCTTGGCACGGTTGTGGCGGCGTGGGCCGAGATTCACGCTGATGAGAATGGAGATACCAACGAACGCCGTGGCCAGCACGACCATCACGATCAGCGGCAGATAAGCACCCATGTCACCCCTCTAAGCGTTTTCTCAGCCATAACGAGCATAGCCGTTACGAGCCGCTACGACACTTTATACGCTTGATGCTACCCGCGTCAGCCAAGTAATAGCCCGGTCGGCCCAATCGCCACCGTTTCGATCATACAGTCCACCCAATAGCTTATTGACAAGGTGCATCACCGTACGGTTCGGCAATCCGAGCCGTAGACAGGCCCGCATCACCACCGGATTGGCGATAAGTCGCGCGAAGATGAGGCCCAGACGCTGCTGGGCACCAAACTCGGCTCTGAGCCGCAGCACGTAGCCAAAAAGCGCCTGCTCCGCCGCCGAGGTGCCAAATCCGGCCCGACTGGCGGCCAGCACCGCCTCGGCGGCCAATACGCCAGATTCCAGCGCGTGATCCACTCCCTCGCCATTGAATGGGCTCACCAGCCCGGCGGCATCCCCCGTAAGCAACAACCCCTGACGGTACGCCACCGGACGATCCATGGCCATCGGCAGCAGCGCACCGGAGATATTAGAAGTACGGTGTGTTTCATCCAAGCACCACCCGGGCGGCAATCCGGTGACCCAGTCGGTGAGCAGCCGTCGGTAATCGGTGCCCCGAAAAGCCGGGGACGTGGAAAGCATCCCAACGCCCACGTTCACCTCCCCATCCCCCAGCGGGAACACCCAGCCGTAACCCGGCAGTGGGCGGCGCATGGCGTCGGTGAGCCCTAAATGCAGTTCCAGGTAGTCGTCGGCACCGCGCGGGCTCGTGAAGTAAGCCCGATGCGCCACCCCCATGACTCGGTCGCTACGACGGGGAAGCCCCGCAGCCAGCGCCAACCGTGACCCGGCACCGTCGGCGGCGATCACCACCGGGGCGGTGACGCTGCCGGTAGTGGTGGTGACACCGACGATCCGACCGGAGTTCACCACCGGGCCGGTGACGGCGACACCGGGCAACACCTCGGCCCCAGCTGCGACGGCGTGCCGCAGCAACAGCGCGTCGAGATCGCGGCGGCGGTAGGTGTAGGCGCGAGCCGGCAACTCCCGCAGTTCCGGCCATGGAAACAGGTACGCCCGGCCCCGGCCGTCACGGATACGTAAACCCTTCACCTCGTACATGTCCGTGGTCGGCACCCCGAGCCGATCCAGCATCCGCACCGCATGGGGGGTGAGGCCATCGCCACAGGTTTTCTCGCGCGGGAACCCGGCCTTGTCGATCAGCACCGTGGTCAACCCGGCACCAGCCGCGGTGATGGCGGCCGCCGTCCCGGCTGGGCCAGCGCCGACGACGACCAGGTCGGCAGTGTTCAACGAAGCGTCTCCAGATGCGCCGCCAACCGCCGAACGCCCTCACGCAGCGTCTCCTCCTCGGGCAAGGCCACCAGCCGGAAATGGTCGGGGTATGGCCAGTTGAACCCGGTGCCGTGACCGACGAGCAGCTTCTGTTTGCGCAGCAAGTCGAGTGCCCAGGCTTCGTCATCTTCGATGTGGTACACCGCCGGGTCGAGCCGGGGGAACAGATAGAGCGCCGCCTTGGCGGGGACACAACTCACACCGGGAATATCGTTCAGCAGATCGGCGGCCAGCATAAGTTGGTCGTACATGCGCCCGCCCGGCTGCACCAGATCGCCGATGGACTGGTAACCGCCAAGCGCGGTCTGGATGGTGTGCTGCGCGGGCACGTTCGGGCACATGCGCATGTTGGCCAGCAAGGTGAGTCCCTCCAATAGCGATTCGGCCTTGTGCAGCGGCCCGGTGGCCACCACCCAACCGGCACGCCAGCCACAGGCGCGATACGCCTTAGACAGCCCGGAGAACGTCAGGGTTAACACATCGGTGCCGGCCAGGCTGGCGGTGTGGATATGGGAGCCCTGGTAGATGATCTTCTCGTAGATCTCGTCCGAAAGCAGCACCAAGCCATGCTCGCGGGCCAGATCCACCATCGCCTGAACATGGCTTTCCGGGTACACCGCCCCGGTGGGGTTGTTGGGGTTGATGATTACGATAGCCCGGGTGCGCTCGGTGATCTTGGAACGGATGTCGTCCAGATCGGGAATCCACTCGTTCGTCTCGTCCGCGAGATAATGCACTGCGGTACCGCCGGAGAGCGTCACCTGCGCCGTCCACAATGGATAGTCGGGGGCGGGAATCAAAATCTCATCGCCGGGGTCGATCATCGACTGCAACACCATCGAGATCAATTCCGAGACGCCGTTGCCCAGCCATACCTGATCCACATCCACGTCGAGGCCGTGGCTCTGGTAATAGTTCATCACTGCGGTGCGGGCGGCGAAGATGCCGCGCGAATCCGAGTAACCCTCGGCGTCTACCAGGTTCTCCACCAGCGAACGCAGCATCGACTCCGGTGCCCGGAACCCGAAAGGTGCCAGGTTTCCGATGTTGAGCTTCAGGATGCGTTCACCGCGCGCCTCCATCTGCTGCGCCTCTACGAGATTCGGGCCGCGCACATCATAACGCACCCCGCGTAATCGCTCTGCTTGATCGTATGACGCCATGTCTCCCACCCTTCTACCCACACATATGGGCCGTAAGTACCGATTGTCCTACAAAGTCCGCATGTAACATAGTCATAGTCGCCCGGCGTGGCGACATCGCCGTCGCCGAGGTTCGCTGTTGAGAGGAGGCGGTTTTGGACGCCCCCTTCACGTTAGGTCCATACGCCGCTCGCAACTGCCCGGTGCGAGTGCAGAATCGTTTCGACCCCACGATCCCACCGGTCGACGAAGCCCCGACGGTTGATCCGACGTCAGCCACCGAGACGCACCGCATCGTGGTGCTGAACGAACTGGCCGATCATGCCAGAGCCAAAGGCTTCCGCGTCGTTGATCTACGTAATTGCGAGCGAATCGAACGACTTGGTGCCACCCAAGCTGCCGTCGCC
>JAIRRM010000153.1 GCA_031255975.1 Propionibacteriaceae bacterium
AGCTTTTCGAGGTGGACGAATGGTTGCAAGGGGCAGCCGAGAGCATCATTCTGCACCTGGGGCAGGGCGTGGAGCGCATCGATACGGCGGATCCCGGGTTCGCCGCCGCCCACCCTGAGCTGCGGCTACGTGAGGTGAAGGGAGCGCGCAATCTGATCGCGCACGATTATGAGATTCTCCAACTTGACAGGATATGGAGCATTTTGGAGGTTTCCTGTCCGACGTTGGCGGTGGCCATCAGGGCGTACCAGGAGTCTGCGGCAGGGGCTTCTCCGCCAGACACCCCTTGGGAGTCCGCCTAGTCGCCACCCAAGGTACGGCCAAAACTACGGTACGAATCCCGTCCTTCGCGACGTCCATCCAGGTAGGTCTGGGCAGACGGTGGGGCCTTGCGGTGGCGCACCGTTCCGGCGTCGCCGAGAGCTTCGGTTAGGGCATCCTTGGCGGCGTCACGCACCGGCACGAGTGCCCCGGTGCCGCCGCGCGCCTGCTCGTGCTGCGTCACCCGTAGGGCAGCGGCGGCGGCGCAGCCGTCCCAGAAACCCCGGATGAAACTGGCTCGCTCCAAACGGCTACTGCCATGCGTCGCGCAACCGAGCGCACATATCCCCGCCAGTCCTAGCGCCACCCGGCGGAACGGCTCAGGATCAGCGATGGCCACATCCACCTGGGTGGGCATTCGACTGCCTTGCCAGCGGGTGACTAAACCGTAGCCGCCCAGTGCCCGCGCCAGTTTCAGCACCCCGTAGCCGTGTTCCAAACTGTACGGAGACGGCAACTCGCTGGCCATGATGCGCAGTACGCTGACGCCGCCACCGCGCACCACTATGGCATCCAGCATCGCCTGAGTGACGGCATGTTCCGCCATCAGATCGAGGGCTTTTTCCTGATAGGTGGCGGCTTCCTCCGCGTTGCCGAGCATGGCCGCCGATTCGGCGTGCGCCATCAAAGCGCGAATGCGATCCTCAACCCCCACGGTAGCCAACCTTAACATTTATGCGAGCCACGGCGTTCGGCGCGGATCGTGACCGCACACCTTCGCCTTCACCTATCCGGGGCACAACCAGGCTCAACTTTCTGACGCGAATCGAGTTTTCCGAGCGGGGGCGAGCCTGTCGAAACCTCGGGTGACCGTGGTTTTGCCGGGCTCACCCACCGGACGCGGGTTGAGTTTGCCGTAGTCTGGCTGGCTAGACTTGGCGGGTGCGGCTCGCCGGGCTGGTAGCGGCCTTATCGACGGATGCCACCGCTTCGCAGGCGGTGGAGTGTGCCCGCACTCAGGTTTCGACGCTTGACCTCTCCGCACCGCCCGCCGTCCGCGCTTTCCTCGTAGCGGCTTTGGCGGAGGGCTCTGGCCGTCCGATTGTCGCCGTCACTCCGACGGTGCGCGCCGCCGAGACGCTACTCGCCGATCTGGACGCGGTGTACGGGGTGCCCACCGACCGAGCCGCGACCACCACCGGGGTACCCAACCAAGGCCATGCGGTCGAGGTCTGTTATTACCCCGCCTGGGAGACGCTGCCGCATGAGCGCTTCAGCCCCCGCTCCGATACGGTGGGGCAACGTCTCAAAGTGCTACGTCGTTTCGCGGGAAACGACGTTCTCCCCGCCCCCAAGGTGGTGGTCGCCCCCATTCGCGCCATGTTGCAGCCGCAGGCCGTCGGGCTGGCGAAACTGTTGCCGGTGACGCTCAAGGTAGGTGCCAACTACGATATCCCCCAACTGAGCGCCGATCTGGTGGCCGCCGCGTACAACCGCGTCGATCTGGTGGAGCGCCGCGGGGAGTTCGCGGTACGCGGTGGCATCGTGGACATCTTCCCGCCCGACGAGTCACACCCCGTTCGTATCGACTTCTTCGGGGACAGCATCGAAGAACTGCGCCATTTCGGTGTCGCCGACCAGCTTTCCATGGGTGATTGCCTCACCGAGGTTGTCGCCGCGCCATGCCGTGAGCTGCTCATCACCGCCGATGTACGCGCCCGTGCCGCTGCGCTCATCGACGATCACCCCGATCTCTCCGACATGCTGGAGCGCATCAGTCAGGGGCAGGCCGTCGAGGGCATGGAGGCGTTGCTGCCCGCGCTGGTGCCAGCGGTACAACTTTTCAGCGACACCTTGCCGCCGGATGCGCTGGTGATCGCCGTAGACCCCGAGTTGATCGTTTCCCGCGCCGCCGAACTGGTACGTACCAGCCAGGAGTTCCTGCACGCCGGGTGGGTGGCGGCTGCCTCTGGTGGCAAGACCCCTATCAACCTGAAGGATAGCGCCTACTGGGAGTACAGAGACGTACGCACCCGCGCGCTTGCCGCGGGGCTTGGCTGGTGGGGCCTCTCGGTGTTCAGCGCTGCCCCGGATGCCGGGCCTGTAGCCCCGGCGGTCGCGCCCGTCTCCCCGATGGTTGAACCCGCCGCCCAGGGGTTTAACGGGTTCACCCTGTCTCAAGCCGACCCCGAGCCGCATTCAGATGGCACCTTGGGTATCCGGCCAGCTCCGACTTTCCGTGGCGACGCCGACGGTGCCGTCCAAGCGATGCGTGACGACGTTCGAGCCGGTTGGACGGTAGTCGCGGCCGTCGACGGAAAAGGGCTGGCCAAACGGCTCTCCGAACTGCTGTCGTACGCCGACGTGCCCGCAACCGGTCTGGAAAGTTTGGAGCGGCAGCCGCAGGCGGGCATGGTGACCATCGTCCCAGTGGCGCTGACAGCCGGTTGGCGGGCCCCGGCCCTGAAACTCGCCGTCTATACGTCCGCCGACATCGCAGGGCAGGTCACCGCCGAACGGCAGCGTGCCAAACTGCCCACCAAACGCCGTAATCAGGTGACACCGCTGGAGTTAAAACCGGGCGATGTGGTGGTACACGAGTATCAAGGGGTGGGTCGCTACGTCGAGATGACCCATCGCACCGTCGCCGGAGCAGAGCGTGAGTATCTCGTCATCGAATACGCGCCCAGCAAACGCGGCCAACCCGGTGATCGGCTGTACCTGCCGATGGATCAACTCGATCTGGTCACCCGTTATGTCGGCGGCGAAGCCCCCAGTCTTGATCGGATGGGTGGCGGCGACTGGAAGGCTCGCAAATCCAAAGCTAGACGGGCGGTACGTGAGATCGCCGCCGAACTCATCAAGCTATACGCCGCGCGGCAAGCCACCAAGGGGCACGCCTTCGCCCCCGATACCCCATGGCAACGCGACATGGAAGACGCCTTCGCGTACACCGAAACTCCCGACCAACTCACCGCCATCAACGATGTCAAAGCCGATATGGAACAGATCGTGCCCATGGATCGGTTGGTGTCGGGCGACGTGGGTTACGGCAAAACCGAGATCGCGGTGCGGGCGGCGTTCAAGGCGGTGATGGATGGCAAGCAGGTGGCGGTGCTGGTGCCCACCACGCTGTTGGTGCGACAGCATTTCGAGACGTTCACCGCCCGTTACGCCGGGTTCCCGGTGCGGGTGCGGCCACTGTCGCGTTTTCAGAGCGAGGCCGAATCCAAGGCCACCATCGCCGGGTTGGCCGAGGGCACCGTGGATGTG
>JAIRRM010000007.1 GCA_031255975.1 Propionibacteriaceae bacterium
GGAAGGGCCAGGGGCCCTGATTGTCGGGCTCGTCCTGCGCCCAAACGAAGTCGCTGACGTGCGGGTATTTCGCCAACGCTTTCGCCAGAGCCTCATCTGGCAAGGGGTAGAGCTGCTCCAAGGAGATGATCGCCACTTGGGCGGTTAGACCGAGTTCGGCGCGTTTGGCCATGAGATCCCAACGTATCTTTCCGGAGCAGAGCAGAATGCGCCGCACCGTGGCGGGATCGGCGATGGTGTCATCTGGCAGTGCCGGTCGCCAAAAGCCACTGATGAACTCATCCGGTGTACTCGCGGCGGCCTTGTTTCGCAACATCGATTTTGGTGTGGCCACCACCAGCGGACGGTGCCAGTTCACCAAGGTGTGTGTGCGCAGTAGATGGAAGTACGAGGCGGGCGTGGAGGGTTGCGCCACCGCCATGTTGTCGCCCTCCGCCATCTGCAACCAGCGTTCCAGCCGGGCCGAGGAGTGATCCGGCCCCTGCCCCTCGTAGCCGTGCGGTAGCAGTAACACCACGCCGGATTGCTGTGCCCACTTGGCGTGCCCGGAGACAACGAACTCGTCGATGATGGTCTGCGCGCCGTTGGAGAAGTCTCCATACTGCGCCTCCCAGGCCACCAGCGCGTCTGGGGCGGCTACCGAATAGCCGTACTCGAATCCCATGGCGGCGTACTCGTTGAGCGCCGAGTCGAAGATGTCGAACGGAGCCTGGTCGGTGGTGAGATGTTTCAACGGCACCCAGGCTTCGTTGGTGGTACGATCCACCACCGCCGAGAAGCGCTGTGCGAAGGTGCCACGGCGGGTGTCTTGGCCGACGACCCGTACCTGATGTTGCTCGATGAGCAACGACCCGAACGCCAGCAGTTCCGCCGTAGCCCAGTCGATCGGCCCGTCATGGATCATCGCCACCCGGCGATCAAGTTGCGGCTGCACTTTCGGATGCACCTGAAAACCTTCGGGCAGGTGCTGGTATACCCCGGCGATGGTGTCCATCACGTCGCGGGTGATGGCCGGCGCGGATTTGGCACGCTGTTTGGTGGGGTAGCGGGGCGCGATGCGGTACTCCTCCGGTTCGCGCGGTACGCCGGGGTCGCGTACGTCTGAGAACACCTGCTCCAGTCGGTCGCGGAACCGGGCCACGTACTCATCCGCGTCGTCCTGGGTGATGTCGCCACGGCCCACCAGGGCGTCGCTGAAGATCTGGCGTACCGGACGTTTCTGCTCGATGAGGTCGTACATGCACGGCTGCGTGAAGCTGGGATCGTCGCCTTCGTTGTGGCCACGGCGGCGGTAGCACACCATGTCGATCACCACGTCTTTGCCGAACGCCTGCCGGTAGTCGAACGCCAATTCGGCGGCGCGGGCGCAGGCGTCTGGGTCATCGCCGTTGACATGCAGCACCGGTGCCTGCACCGTCTTGGCCACGTCGGTGCAGTAGACGGATGAGCGGCCCTCCACGGGCGCGGTGGTGAACCCCACCTGATTGTTGACGACGAGGTGGATGGTGCCGCCGACACGGTAGGCGCGTAGTTGGCTCAGCTGCAACACCTCGTACACGATGCCCTGGGCGGCGAACGCCGCGTCTCCGTGTACCAGCACCGGTAGCACCCGGTAGGCGCTGGGGTCTTCCAGCCGGTCGTTCTTGGCCCTGGCGATGCCTTCCAACACCGGTGCTACGGCTTCCAGATGGCTGGGGTTTGCGGCGACCGACACCCGTACGCTGTTGCCGGTGGCGGTGGTGAAACTGCCCTCGGAACCGAGGTGATACAGCACGTCGCCGCTGATCTGATCGATGTCGGGGGCGCGGTTGTCGAACTCGCGGAACACCTGCGAATACAGCTTGCCGACGATGTTGGTGAGTACGTTGAGCCGCCCGCGGTTCGGCATTCCAATCGCCACCTCGGCGAGCTTGGCGGCTGCGGCGGCTTGGCATATCGCGGCCAGCACCACCAACGCCGATTCGGCACCCTCCAGCGAGAATCTGGTCTGGCCCACGTACTTCGTCTGTAGGAACGTCTCGAACACCTCGGCTTCACAGAGTTGATCGAGGATGCGCAGTTGTTCTTCGCGTGGCCGTGGGGTGTGCTCACGTTCCACCCGCTGCTGCCACCAGTGGCGTTGCTCCGGGTCTTGGATATGCATGTATTCGATGCCGGTGGTGTGGCAGTACGAGTCGCGCAACCGGTCGATGATCTCGCGCAGTGTGGGCAGTTGGCCGTTGACGCCGCACAATTCCCGTGCCGGGAAGCGACGATCCAGATCCCACAGCGTGAGTCCGTGGCTGGCCAACTCCAGATCGGGGTGGCTGTGGCGGCGGTACTCCAGGGGATCGGTGTCGGCCATCAGGTGTCCGAAGGTGCGATACGCCTCGATGAGGCCAACGACCCGCGCTTCCTTACTGGTCTGATCGGTACGGGTCGGGGTGATGTCGGTGGCCCAGGCAAGTGGTGGGTAGGGGATGCGCAGCGCCTCGAAGATGGCCTCGTAGAAGCCGTCCTCGCCCAGCAGCAGTCGGTGGATGTGGGCCAGCAGTTCGCCAGACTGCGCCCCCTGAATGACGCGGTGATCGTAGGTGGAGGTAAGGGTGGTGGCTTTCGATACCCCCAACTCGGCCAGGTTGTGCGAGCTGGCACCCTGGAACGGCGCTGGGTAATCAATGGCACCCACCCCGACGATGAACCCTTGGCCGGGCAGCAACCGGGGCCGGGAGGCGTTGGTGCCGATGCTGCCGGGGTTGGTGATGGTACAGGTGGCTCCGCTGAGATCGTCCACGCCGAGGCCGCCGCCACGGCTACGGGTAATGAGATCCTCGTAGGCCGCCCAGAAAGCCGCAAAATCCATGGTCTCGCAACGCTTCAGCACTGGCACCAGCAGTTGCCGGGTGCCGTCCTTGGCGGTGAGATCAATGGCAATGCCGAGGTTGATATGGGGGTGCTGTATGGCGTACGGGCCGTCGTCGCCCTGCTCGAAACTACGGTTCATCTCCGGGTTGGCCTTCACCGCCTGGATGAGGGCGTAGGCCACCAGATGCGTGAAGCTAACCTTGCCGCCGCGGGTACGGCGCAGAAAGTTGTTGATGGTGTTACGTTCCTCGGTGGCCAACTTCATCGGCACGGCGCGGAAGCTGGTGGCGGTGGGTACCTCCAGTGAATCGGCCATGCGCTGTGCGGCGCGTAGCGGCACTCCGCGTAGTTTGGTGCGCGTCGGGGTGTCGTCGGCGACTAGCGGCGTGGCGCTGGGGGGAGACTGCCACAGCGGCACATCGGCGGCGATGCCCCCGGCGTCACCTGGGGTGGCAGGGGATTCACTGCGGGATTCGCGGGGTTCCACGGTGGGCACCGGAGTGGCCGGTGTGGCAGCCGTATCGGCTGTCGCGGGTGGGACGGATGTGGCCGAGGGCGGGGCGACCGCGTGGCCTGAACCCTCAGAAAAATATGCTTTCCAGGCGTCCGGGACGGTGTCCGGGGACGTGGCCAAGCGCTCCCGCATCTGCATAATCAGCCAGGAGTTATCGCCGTACTCAACGCTGAGTTCGTTGTTCATATCTCGCTTGTCGTTCGCTAGGTCATAAAGGAGATGGTTTTCCCGCCCCTGAGCATACCTGCGGCACTGAGAAGTACGGTGCGCGCCGCACGGTAGCTTTCAGCGACCGATACGACGAGCCGTCAGGAACGCGATCACCACGCCGCCGACCGCCAGTCCCAGTAGTAGCAGATTGCGTACCACCAGCAGCGCCGTGGCCAGTTCGCCGCCTTGATACGGTTGCACCAGCGAACCGTACGTTATCGGGTACACCGCCTGGGTGAGGGCCGCGGCGATAAGCGCCGCCGAACCGCCCAGATACGCCACCGAACGACCCAACACCGAGCGCGGTAATCCCACTCCTAAGGCCAGTGGCCCGGCGAGCCAGAACATGTACTGCGGGCTCAGGGTTTTATTCGCCACGAGCAAAAGCAAAATGGCCGCCAACACCGCGCTCACCTGAGCCACCAAGACACGGTGGGCTGTGTCACTGGTGACGGGGCTTGCCGGGAGCCGGTGCTGCTGCCACCAGAGCCACGCCGACATGAGCGCGATCAACACCCAGGCAACCAGGAACGCCAGCGCGGAGACGTGTAGCCAGTACGGCACCGAGACGCCGAACACTTCGTAGGCGTTGAAACCGGTGTAGCTTACCGTGTAGCCGCTATCGGGGAACCCATGTAGCGCCATCGGCCAGGTGGCGGGCACCGCCTCCACCTGCAAGCCGCGATCCGACTGCCATCCCAACGGGGACAGGCTGCGCGTCCAACCTCCAAACAGCAAGGAAGCTAAGCCCAACACCAGACCGGCCACCGCGAACCCCGTCAGTCGCCGCAGCCCGGCGCGGCGGGGCGACGCGATGGGAGCTATCAATGCCGCAGGCCACAGCTTGAGCCCGGCTGCCACGGCCATGAAGGCGCCCGCGGCGTGATCTGACGACCCCAACAGGCTGAGCGAAATACAGATGGCTAAGGCCACCATAATGTCCAGTCGCACCCACAGCAGCGGCCCGATGGCGGCGGTGAACAGCACCCAATAGCCGGCGGAAAGTTTAGAGCGTCGCGCCAGCACCAGCACTGCGATGATGTCAAACAACACCATCGCCACCGCGAACACAAACTCGAATGCCGGGAATCGATCACCGGAGATGAGGTGTACCAACCGCAGGAACCACACGATCGGCAGCGGGTATTCGCGCAGTGTCTCGGTGTCCGGGGCGCTCAGCGAGTTGAAGTAGTACGCCACGTCGCCCACGATGTAGCGGTGGCGCTCGGTATACAACCACAGCATCAGAGCCCGCGTGCCGAGCCACAACGCCACCAAGGCGACCGACGTCAGCGTATTCCGCGACAGCGGCGAGGCGGAATCCGATTCCGTTACGGGGGTGCTCATCCGTCCTCCGGTGTTGCCGTCTTGGTGAGTTGTATGGTGCGGAAGTGATCGGGGTTGAGAAACCCCCACACCCAGCACAGCAGTTCGACAAAGAACCACACCACTAACGCGTTGCGTACCACCAGCACCAGTGTGATGGGTAGTTGCAGGTACGCCTGCCAGCCCACCTGGTCACGTACCAGCCAGGAGTAGCCGATGGGGTAGACGACTGTGGTGAGCAGCGTGAAGCTCAGCATCAGGGTACTGAGGCGTTTCAGACGATTACGGTCACGGTGATAAGCCTGCTGCCAGGGTGCCCGTACTCCGAGCACCGTGAACGCCGCCGCCATGGTGGGGGCCAGCCAGATCACGTACTGGGGGCTAAAGGTTTTGTTACTGACTATCAGCCCGGTGATGGTGAGCAGCATCAGCGCGGTGGCCTCAAACATGCGGCCCTTGCCGCGCAGGCACCAGATCGCCCCGACGATCACCGGCAACAGGTAGCCGAACGCCCCGGCTATGGATGCCGCCGCCGTCCAGAAGGGTACGTCAGAACCCCAAATCTCAAACGCCTGCCACCTGCTGATGGCTACCGCGTAATCGCGCAGGCCTAGCGCGCGTTCTAGCATCGGCACCGTGGCCCAGATGGACTCCACCTGCAAGCCGCGATCTCCCTGATACGACAACGGTGAGAGCAGCCGCTCCCAACCGCCCCACGCCAATGAGATTCCCGCCAACGCGGCACCGACGGCGGCCACCCCGGCGGTGGCGGTGATGTTGTGCTTGCGCGATCCACCTAGCAGTGCGGGCCAGAGCAGGGCAGGCCACAGCTTGAACGAGGCTCCCAACCCCACCAGACCGCCTGCGGCGAAGGTGTGACGGCGCAGCAGGAACATCAGCGCCCAGCCACAGGGTACGGCGGTTGCCAGATCGAACCGTAGGTACGCGGTGGGGCCGATGAACATCATGAACAGCGTCCAAAACAGCACCGCTTGGCCGCGCATTCGGCCACCTTTTAGCCACAACGAGTAGGCGAATGCAGCGTCCAGACCCAGATTGACGATGACAAACGCGATCACGTAACCGGTCTCGTGGCCAAAACTGAGCAGGTATGGGATGTAGAGGAACAAAACCGCCGGAGTGGGGTACTCCTGCATCAACTGCTGTGGGCCGAGTTCGCCGACCAGGGCTACCCGGTCGTAGTAGTAGTACACGTCCCCTTGCGCGCCGCCGACGACCGCCCATACCGCGAACACCACTACTCGGGCGGTCAACCACAGCAGCAACAAGAACTTGGCGTTGCCGAGACGTTCATGGGTAAAAAAACCGCGTACGG
>JAIRRM010000042.1 GCA_031255975.1 Propionibacteriaceae bacterium
CATGACAAACCCCGACTTGGAGGCGCAGACCACCCCCACCACCGACCCCACCGACCCAAGCACCCCAGGTGAACCCGGCGACGAGCCGACCACGGCCCCCACCACCGACCCCGGCACCACTCCCACCGAGACGCCGGGCCAACCGCCCCGCTGGCCACACACTCCACTGGAGGAGTTGAGCGGCAGCGATCTCGGCATCATCCGCAGCGACCCGAACCGCGTTGAGGCCACCAAGATTCTGCATAATCTAGTCACCGCGACCGTGGTGGAGTTGAACGCCGCCTCCGACCTGGCCACCGCGATGACCGAAGGCAGCATCCAGGGAGCGTGCGTCGATCGCTCCATCTACCGGCTGTGGGCCGAGTACACCCCCGAGTTCTTCGCCCGTATCGAGGTGGTCAGAACCTTCCAGATGAAGATCATCCCCGATCCGCCGGAACCGGGTGCCGCCGACCCCGCCACCCCGTTTGTCCTCTATGTCTCCGGAATCGACACCATCGACGATCTCGACGACACCGGGCGCTCCGACTCCAACATGCTGTTCGCCGTGAACCCCGCCACCGGCAGTATTGCTCTCATCAACACCCCGCGCGACTACTACGTACAGTTGCGCGACACCTGGGGTTACCCCGACAAACTCACCCACGCCGGGGTGTACGGCATCGACACCAGCGTCGGCACCATGGAGGATCTGTACGGGGTGCAGATCGATTACTGGGTACGTATCAACTTCGCCTCGGTGATCGACATCGTGGACGCCGTGGGTGGCATTGACGTAAACGTGCCAGTGGCGTTCCACTGCTACGCCGGAGCCTACAACTGGGACGGTATCCAGTTCGACGAGGGCCTCACCCACATGAACGGCATGGAGGCGCTCTGCTTCTCGCGGGAACGCAACGCCTTTGAGGAAGGTGACCGGCAGCGCGGCAAGAACCAGCAGGCGGTGATCGAGGCGCTGATCGAGAAGCTTTCCCGCCCCTCCATCCTGCTCAACTACAACGCGGTGCTGAACGCCCTCGCCCCCAACATACAGACCTCGATGCCCTCGGAGCGGATCACCTCCATGGCCAGACGCCAACTCGACCTCGGTACCGAATGGAGAATCACCGAGTACTCCGTAACCGGCACCGACGCCTACCGTCCGACGTATTCACTCGGCTCCCGCGAGGTGTACGTGATGCTCCCGGATGAAACCACCGTGGCCGAGGCCAAGGCGCTCATCGCCACGGTGCTGGAGGGGCGGTAGCCACCGCTTCGGGTATCCTATGTCAATGTCCGAAATCTGGTTGCCGCAAGAGGCGTACGACAAGCTGAGCGCTGAACTGGATTACCTCCGCACGGATGGCCGCCGCGATGTGTCCGCCCGTATCGCTGCGGCGCGCGCTGAAGGTGACCTCTCCGAAAACGGTGGGTACCACGCCGCCCGCGAGGAACAGGGGCAGATGGAAGCCCGTATCGCCCAGTTGGAGCAGATGTTACGCGAAGCCCAGGTGGGCAACCCCACCGACGCCGGTGACGGCATCCAGGCCGGTTTCGTGGTGAGTGTCGCCATCAACGGGGGTGCCGTCACCAAGTTTCTGCTCGGCTCCCGCGAAATGCTCTCCGCCGGAATAATCGACGACGATCTCGCCGTCTACAGCCCGCAGTCGCCGCTCGGTGCCGCCGTCATTGGCCATCATCCCGGCGATACGGTGAGCTACACGGCTCCCACCGGCAAGGAGTTCTCCGCCGAGATCGTGGCCGCCGTCCCCTTCAGCGGGTAGCCAAGCACCCACTCTACGTAACGTATTGAGCGACGGCCGCTCCTTTAGCCTCTGCCGAAAAGCCGACCTTGCATGGCCACGACGAATGCGTCGAATGACGCTGGAAGGTCGGAGAGCGACCAGTTGGCACCCGCGTGGTACCACGGCAGATCGTCGGGGTCAGGCACGCCGGGGTCGTCGTCGGCGGCGGCCAGCGCCTTCGTCCAACGTTCGCAGGAGCCCAGCACCACCGCGTACGGCAGCACCTCGGAGATTTCGGTGTAAGCCTTGGCTTTCGCGATCTGATCGAATGGCTGCACTCGCAGATTGGTGGCGAGCACCTGCAAACCCGCGAGCAACGCCGAACCAGCTGAAGTGCGCCGAGGCATGTCGTGCGAAACCACCACCAATCCGGCGGCGGTGGCCAGTAACGCGATGCCAACCAGGCCGAACTTGGTGGAGACCACCAGCGCGACGAGTGCGGCGAACGCCAACACCACGGTAACCCACCCTGCGATAGCCCACCGATTGCGCGTCGCGTCGGGACGGGTCGAGAACCAACCCCGGGCCACCACATCGTCATACAACTGGCTCTGCACCTTGCCGATCACGGAGGTGACGGCGCTGGAGATGGTGGAAACCGTGACTGCCTCGCCAGTGGCCGGGGCGATGGCGTCCAACAGCGTCTGCTCGAACGGAACCAGTTTGTCGGCCCCCTCCATGCGGCGGAACGTCCAATCCGGGCCAACCTGGGCGGGTATCTCCACGATCTGCACATGGCCGCGTACCGCGAGATCAATCACGGTGGCGGTGACATCAACCGGATCGACATGCTCGTCCGCGACGGTGCCCACATGACCGGGACGTACCTCGTCTGCGACCCTGAACTCCACGGTGCCGGCACCGGTCGGCACAAACGAGGCGACCACCGTCGGGTCTTTGACACTACTCACATCGGCACCCTTGCTCCGCAGCAACCAGAACATCAACGCGCCACCGGCACCCAGCACGGCAAGCGCGGCGAGCAGATGAATGATGTCAACCGAGAACGCGCGGCCCAATGTCCACAACTCCTCGATCTGCTCATTGGGGGCGATGATCTCCTGATCGGCGGTAAACCCGAAGATGACCACCTCACCGGCAGAACGCGGGCCGTCGGTGAAGAAGGGGTACGGGTTGTCGAAGGTGCCGCCGCCGTACATGGTGCAGCGAGTCGGCGCGGCGACGGTGCCAGAGGCGCAACTAAGCGACTTGAACTCGAACTCGGCCTGATCTTTGACCTCACCGCCAGGAACGATCCTGCCGGTAACCTCAGTCACGCCAACCGAGAGCCCCTGCAACACCGGCCAGATCACCTCGCTCAAGTAGACGCCGCCGGAGCCGCGCCCGGCGTTGAGCGCCGCTCCCACCACGTCATATTTGATGACCACGGTGGTGGCACTCGGGGTGATGGTAAAGGTGGTGTAATCCTTATCTTCGGTGAGGGTTACGCCGCCACCCTCCACCGACGTGAACGTAACCGTGAAGCGATCCACCCGACTGCCGGTGATCTCCTGCGTAAGCGTGAACCGCTGCACCACCTGCGTGGGGACAGCCGCAAAGGTGATGGTCGCGGTGACATGGAGAGTGCCGTCCGGATCGACCACCAGCAGCGCGTCGTACGTCTTCGCGTCTTCACCGTCTGCCTGAGCGGGTGAGGTCGGCCCGGCGACGATGAACAGCATCGCGGCGACGATCACGCCAAGCCCTGCGCTCACTCGCTTGAAGAGCTTCATTGTGGGTCCCCTCTCAAAAGAACCATCGGCAACGCGCGTACGGCACAACCCCTGGAGGTGCGGATCGCGCACTGCCCTTACAGTACATCGCAAGAGCGCATTTACGCTCACGAATAGCTATGGGCTTCGCCGACTTTTGGAACCCTCGCGGCGGCTACCATCATCTGATCCACTCCAAAGACCGTAAACGGCCTTCCCCTGTGTAATCTGAATGCCATGACGCAGCCTGCCAACCCGCAGCGACCAACCCCCTACCCGCAGCAGCAGACCCTCTATCCGCAACGACCGGCTCCTTATTCGCAGCAGCCGACGCAGTGGCCCGCCGCCCAACAAGGAGGCTGGGGAGTGCCGGGGCAGCCGGTGTGGGACGGCCGCCAGTGGGTGCGGCCCGCTCCAACCGCGACACAGCAGTGGGGTGCCATGCCCCCAACCCAGCCGCAGTACTTCGGAGGCGGGGTGCAACCCGCCCCGATCACGACGCAGCGGTGGGGTGCCGTCCCCGGTTACAACTCACAGTTCGCTGGCTTCGGGCCACCGGCCAGAAAGAGTTCTGGTGCCAAGACGTGTCTGACTATCATCATCGGCGCTGCCGTGGCGCTACTCCTGATAACCGTGCTCGTCACCTTGTACACCAACGCCAAGCCCGACCCTCCCACGCCTCCCTATACCACCGTTCCGTCCGTCACCACCGCGACGCAACCCACCCAGCCGACGCAGACCAACACCAACCAGGGCGATGGCAACTATGTCAATGACGGCTACGTGGTGCCCGCGCCAGGCACCAACGCCGGGCGCGACCGACCGACACCGCTGACGTGGACAGAAGCCACCGATATGCTGCAACGAAACGAGCTGTACAACAACGTGATGATGCCGGTGCCAGTGCGCTGCGAGTTGCCGGAGGTAAATCTTTTCAACGCCAATTCGGCGGCCCTGAAGTCGTACTTCGACGAGTTCACCGTCTGCCTGATGCGCGCCTGGGATCCCACTTTGCGCGAGGCCGGGTTCTACGCGGTACGCCCCGTAATCAACATCTACAGCAGTGAGATCGAGACTCCATGCGGTACTGTCCCCATGCAGAACGCGGCGTTCTGCGCCGCCAATGAGCAGGTGTATTACGCCACCGACCTACCCAGCATTCTGCCTGCGGAGGTTCGCGGGAAACGCATGGTGATCGAAGCGGTCATTGCGCACGAATTCGGCCACGCGGTGCAAAACCGTACCGGGATACTGCTCTCCGGCAACGCCTGGCAGGAGTACTACGCCTCACAGAACGACCAACCCAAAGCCAACCAAATATCGCGGCAGATGGAGTTGCAAGCCGACTGCTTCGCCGGAGAGTTCCTGAACTCGATCCAGCAGTCGGTGGGACTCACCCAAGATGAGGCCGACGCGGTGACGCTGCTGTTCTACTCCATCGGCGACGATATCCTCACCGGAGATTCAAACTACGACGGCAACCACGGTCGCGGGCAGAACCGCGTGAACTGGCTCGCCCAGGGGTTCAACCAGCAGAACCTCGGCGTCTGCAACACCTTCGTCGTTGAGGGCTCCGACACGAAGTGAACCCGCACCGCCGAGTCAGCTCAGGCGACACCGAGGCGTGCCGATCCCCCGGCCTAGCTGGGCCGGAAACGCCTACGGGGTTGCGGTAGAAACTTGGGAATTGCGGTCTCAACACGCTCAAGCACCGATGGCTCAGCCCGCCCCTAGCCTCCCCCCGTCCCCTCGCTCTGGGGTACCCACCGCAACAGTGCGGTGGCGATGGCGGCGACGCCCTCGCCTTTACCGGTAAAGCCCAACCCGTCGGTGGTGGTTGCGGATACGCAGACCCGAGCGGCGATAGCGGCACCGAGCACGGTTTCAGCCTCGGAGCGCCGGGCGGCGAGTTGGGGACGATTACCGATCAGCTGCACCGTGGCGTTGACCACACTCCACCCGGCGACCCGCACCCGGGCCACCACCTCGGTGAGTAGCGCAACACCACTGGCACCCGCCCAGACCGGGTCGGCTGTGCCGAACACCGCCCCCAGATCTCCAAGCCCCGCCGCAGCAAGTATGGCGTCACAGAGCGCGTGAGCGACCACATCACCATCAGAATGGCCGACCAACCCCGCAGGCTCATCGGGCCACTCCAACCCCGCCAATCGCAGCGGCACCCCGGCTGCCAACCGATGCGCGTCAAACCCGATACCGATGGCGGACATCACACCTCCAGCATCGCCGCGATCATCACCAGATCATGTGGGCTGGTGACCTTCATGGAAGACGGGCTGCCCTCCACCAACTTCACGGCGTAGCCCAACCGCTCGGCGAGCATCGCATCGTCGGTGGCCTCAGCACTCGCGGCGGCGTAGGCCCGAGTGAGCACCTCACGCCGAAACCCCTGCGGGGTCTGCACGGCGCGCAATGACGAACGATCGACGACAGCCGACCCGGCGGGGGTGAGCTGCCGTACCGTATCAACCACCGGAATCACCGGCACTACCACCGAGGCACCGTCTTGCACCGCGGCGATCACCCGCGCCACCACCTCCGGCGGCACCAACGGACGGGCGGCGTCATGTACCAGCACCACCGTGGGCGGGTGGGGCGTGGCGTTCAGCGCGGTGAGCGCATTGGCGACCGAAGCTCCCCGCGTGGCTCCACCAGCCACCACCTGACACGGCACCGGCGCAGCCGCCAGTATGGCCTCAAAATCAGCGATGTGCTCCGTCGGGGCCGCGACTACCACCTCGGTGACGCCACCCATCGCCAACGCCTGTACGGCCCACAGCACCAATGGCCTACCACCAACACGCACCAGCGCTTTGGGCACACCAGCCCGCAGCCGTACCCCAGAACCTGCCGCGACGGTGATAGCGGCGATACGTTCGGCTGTCATAGCCCCAACCTATAGAACGGGCGCGGCTTACGCCTCGGGCTCGACCCCGAGCACCTCGTCGAGACGGGTCTGCGCCACTTCTTTGTCGATACCTTCGGCGAGCGCCAACTCGGATACCAGAATCTCCCGTGCCTTGGCCAGCATCCGTTTCTCACCGGCGGAAAGACCTTTGGTGCGTTCACGACGCCACAGATCCCGCACCACCTCGGCCACCTTCAACACGTTGCCGGAGTGCAGCTTCTCCAGGTTGGCCTTGTAGCGCCGCGACCAGTTGGCGGGCTCCTCGACGTCTTGCAGCCGCAACACGTTGAACACCCGTTCCAGACCGTCGGCATCGACCACCTCGCGCACCCCCACCAGGTCGAGGTTCGCGGCGGGCACCCGTACTACCAGATCGGACTGACCGAGAATACGCAACACCAGATACAGCTTCTCCTCGCCCTTTATAATGCGAGTTTCCAGCTCCTCGATGACGGCAGCACCATGGTTCGGATAGACAACCGTTTCGCCCACCGTGAAACTCATGTATCCCCCCTAAGTCACCGAGAGGACAATTTTACCACAGCGCGCGTCGCCCCCATGGGCAATGGTGGGCAGTGCGGCGTACCCGGACTAGGCTGGGGTACATGACGGAACCGGGCGCGGCTGACGCGGCCTCGGTCGTACCCGCGGACGTGAATGTACCCACAGACACACCCTCCAACACGGCACCGGACGAGTCCGGCCCCCAAGGTGACTACGCCCCCGGAGGGGCGTCATACAAGCGGCTGATGATCGCACTACCCGCCGCCGGAATGGCCACATTCGCCCCGCTCTACTCCGCGCACGGGTTGTTGCCGCGTATCGGGGCTACGTTCGATGTGCCCGCCACCACCTCCAGCCTCTACATCAGTTCCGGCACCATCGGCCTCACCCTGGGCGCGTTGGTGTGGAGCGTGCTGGGGGATCGCTACGGACGGCCCAAAGTGATGAAGGCCGCCATGTTGCTGGCGGTGGCCATCGGGGTACTCACCATTTCGATGCCGACGTTCCCGCTGATACTCGCCACCCGAGTGCTACAGGGGTTCGCGTTGGGGGCGCTGCCCACGTTGGCGATGGCGTACCTCTCCGAGCAGGTGGAACGCAAATACACCGTCATCGCCGCCGGGGCGTTCATCTCCGGCAACACGGTGGGCGGACTCTCCGGGCGGCTCATCGCCGCCCCCATCGGCGCGGAGTGGGGCTGGCGCTGGGGAGTCGGCGCGGTGCTGCTCGTCAGCCTCGTAGCCACCATCATTTTCTGCGTCACGCTGCCGCCGCCGCGTACCCAACTGAAAACCATCGGCTCGGTATCCGAAATGTTCTCGAATGTATGGTTCCACCTACGTACGCCATGGATGGACGCGGTTTATCTACAGGGCTTTTTGCTGTTCGGCGGGTTCATCGGCACCTATAACTACCTCACCTATCGCCTGGAGGGCGAGCCGTTCAACATGCCGACATCGCTGGTGTCACTGTTGTTCATCGCCTACCTGGCAGGCACCGTTTCGTCCAAGATGACCGGCGGCTGGGCGTTGAACTGGGGACGACGGCGCGTCATCAACGCCGGGGCAGCCGTGTACGCGGTGGGGCTGTTGCTCACCCTGGTGCACAACGTGTTCGCCATTCTGGCCGGTTTGGTGATTCTCACCGGCGGATACTTCATGTGCCAGGCCATCGCCTCCGGTTGGGCGGGCGCGCTCCCCACCCGTGGCACCGCGCAGTCGACCAGCCTCTACAACATGGGCTACTACGCCGGGTCGGCCATCATCGGCTACCTCTGCGGATTCCCGTATCGCTGGTTCGGCTGGCCAGGGGTCGTTGTCAGCGTGCTGGCGTGTATCGCGCTGGCGCAACTGCTGATCGTCTCCCGTAAGGAGTTGGACGACCGCTGACACGCCTACGTGATGGCGCGCGGTGGCGGCTAAGCCGGGGCGGTAGGGGCAACGCTGGGCGGCGTGGATGCCTTCGCGTGGCCGCTACACAATACCCTGCTCACGCAGCCGCGCGATGCGCTCCGGGGAGTAGCCCAAAGCGGTCAACACCTCGTCGGTGTGCTGGCCCAAGTCGGGAGCCGGAGTGCGCAGGCTGCCGGGGGTGTCGCTCAGTTTGATGGGTTGGCCGAGCGTACGGTACGTGCCGAGACGCTCATCTTGCTGGGTGAGCACCAGTTCGTTCTCCACGACGTGCGGTGCCGCCAGCGCCTCATCCAGGTTGTTCACCGCGGTGACACAGGTATCCCGACCGTCGAGATACGTCATCCAGTCGGCCAAGGTGCGGGTGGCGAACACCTCGGCGAGTGCGCTACGGATCTCGCCCCAGTTGGCGGGATCGCTGATACGGGGGATGAGGTCTTCCCGTCCGATGGCGCTGGCCAGGTTCCTCCAAAACTTCGGCTCCAGCGCGGCGACGGCCACATGCCGCCGGTCAGCCGTCTGGTACACGTTGTAGTGTGGCCAACCGCCGGTAAGTCTGGTCTCGCCACGCAGCGGCACCTCGCCGGAACCGAACAGATTGGAGGCGTCGGCTGGCAGCATGGAGATGGCGGCGGCGAACAGCGACGTGTCGATGTACTGTCCGCGTCCGGTGCGCTCGCGGGCCTGCAACGCCAGCAGAATACCGATGACGGCCTGCATCCCGCCGCCCATGTCCGCCACCTGCACCCCGGGGATGATCGGAGCGTCGTCTTGTAGCCCGGTGAGGCTCACAATGCCCGCGATGGACGTATAACCCAGATCGTGCCCCGGCTCCTGCGCCAACGGGCCAACCTGCCCGTAGCCAGAGAGCGAGCACATGATAAGGCGCGGGTTGATGGCAGACAGTTCGTCGTAACCCAACCCCAACCGCGCCATCACCCCAGGACGGAACCCCTCGATCACCACGTCCGCTTGGGCCACGAGTTCGCGGAACACCTGCTTGCCCGCCTCGGGTTTCAAGTCGAGCGTCAGCGAGCGTTTGTTGCGGTTTACGATCAGAAAGCGATACCCCATGCCGCGCAGCAGCGGTTCGTAAGCGCGCGAGTAGTCGCCTTCGCCCGGCTGTTCCACCTTCAACACGTCGGCCCCGAAATCCGCCAGATACATGGTCGCCACCGGGCCGGGCAGCAGTCGCGTCAGATCGAGAACCTTCAATCCTTCCAGTGCCATCATGGTGTGAGTCTATGCGGACATGCCGCATGGTCTGAATACGCGCCGTATAACTATCCGCACGCGCGTCCAACGCGGAAAGTCGCAGGCTCCGAATGCCGGGCAGCAAGTGGGCGAGCATGAGCACATCGGGCTGCCTGAGGTGCTGCGTCAACGCCGTCTCAGCGATGCCGTATAGCTGTTGCATGAACCTATGGCGTTGGGGATCGCGCGCCAACGAGATATCCACATCCGCTAAGTCGGAATAACCCTCGAATTGTTCGGTAACCCCAGCACGCCGATGTCTGCCGGCGACGGGTCTGCCAATTCACAGCTGCGAATAACGCTCAAAGGACTCCTCCAACTTGCCCAGCACTCGGGCCTTGCGGCTGCCCCTTATATTGTTAGCCGCAAATGGGCTGACCAGGACTCAGCTACGTCAGCGCACGGCGACATATTTCTTGAACATGTCGTGGTAAACGTCCTGAAAGTGCCGGAAGGTGTCGCGGAGGTATCCAGGCGCAACGGCGTATTCCGACAAGCCCCGATAATAGTAGAAGCGTTCCGAATCGAGCACGATGAACGGCATGATCCCGTTCGCCAGGCATTGTCCGAACATGATGAGACGCCCAACCCGACCGTTGCCGTCTTGGAAAGGGTGAATCGTCTCGAAGCGAAAATGGAAGTCGCAGACGTCATCGAAGGCCATCGCCCGTTCAGCGGGATAATCTGCCAGCAGAGTGCGGATGGCTCCATCAACTTGTTCTGGCTCAGCGGTGTCGATGCCGCCGACGGTGTTGGACGTACGCTTCCAGTCTCCGACGGCAAACCAGTCTAGGGCGGCGTCGGAAGTACCAGCCTTGAGCAAACGATGGTACCCCTTAATCAGTTCGCAGGTGAGAGGCCGCCCCACATTCTCAAGCATCAGATCGAGCATACGGAAATGGTCGGACGTTTCCACGACGTCGTCGATGCGAACGGCTCCCTCGACCGTACGGGTCTCGTAAATGTAGCGCGTCTGATCTTCGGTGAGCTGACTGCCTTCAATGCGGTTCGTGTTGTAGGCCATCAATATCTGGTTGAGATGGTAAAGCCCACCTTTCGTCTTTTGCTGGCGCTCCTGAAGCAAGGTGGTGATAAAACTCGTGGCGTCCACTGGGAGTTCATCGCTCATAGCCTATTCTCCTTCCAAATCGGCCACGATGACATCGAGGCCGTAGCGGCGCAACTGACTACAATCCTGCCTGACGCCTTTCTGCCGAACTTGTAAGTAATCCTTACCGGTTGAGGCTTCGGACGGCTCCCCTTCACTGTAGATCGCACGTAGTTCTGTGGTGTCGTCTGGAACAGGTCGGCCAGCTGCGCCTGGGTGAGCCACACAGTCTCCCCATCAAGTCGAACCTCAATGGCCGGAATCCCGCCGTCCCGCTCGTACAGGATGATCTCGCCTCCAGGTTGCCCAGCCACCACCATCTTCTCCCCCGCCTGCGGTGGCTTCGCTCTCTCCATCCGGCTCATGCCCGCCCCTCCGTCACAACCCGAACCCCGGTCTTGTCCGAGCCTTTCCGCAGCAGTAGACCCGCCCCGGTCAACTTCGCCAGGTGGCGTTCTAGCGTGCGAAGCGACTTACCGAGCATCATTGCAAGGTCAGCCGCGCTATGCGTGCCATCCTGCAGCAGCGCGGCCAGGATCGCCCTGTCGGTCGCGTCAAGCCGGATCTTCGCACCGTCATTTACACCGTCATCTACACCGTCATTTACACCGGCGATGACGTCGACAGCCTCACGTAACGCGGCTTGCCGGGCGACGATACGGACGCTCTCGGCATTCAGCGCACGGAGATCCACGGCCTCGCGGGTATCCTCAGCCTCTTTCGCACGCTTAGCGTTGCCAACAGCCACCGCTCACCCCCACTTCACGCAGCCGACGGAACCAGACTATCGGTCAGCACCGACGAAACTCCAGACCCAGCCGCGTGCTTTAGACCGGCAAGCGCTGGCCAAACTGGCGGTGGCCGACCCTGCCGAAACCCCGCCACACCTAGGAGTACCACAGCGAGACGGTATAGCCAGGGAAGGCACTCGCCGTTGCCGCCAGCCGGGCCCTGATCTCGCGATCCACATGTCTGGGGACGCAGCGATCCGTAGTTCCTTACAAGAGTTCCTTACAAGCGCGACGATGTTTCGCCGAACTCAACCACAATCACTGAACCCAGCCGTCGTCACTTTTTACCCTGGTTTTTGACCGCTTCGATGGACGCGGCGGCGGCCTCCGGATCTAGGTAACGGCCACCGCGCGTAACCGGCAGCATATCGTCATCCAATTCGTAGTAAAGCGGGATGCCGGTGGGAATGTTCAACTCGCTGATCTCGGCGTCGGGGATCTGATCGAGGTGCTTCACCAATGCGCGCAGCGAGTTGCCGTGAGCGGCGATGAGCACTGTACGCCCGGCGCGCAGATCGGGGATGATGCGGTCATACCAGTACGGCAACATCCGGGCCACCACATCGGCAAGACACTCAGTGGCAGGACGGGCCTCCGGGGGCAGCAAGGCGTAACGGGCATCGCTGAACTGCGAATAGGCACCGTCCACCTCCATCAGCGGCGGCGGCACGTCATAAGAACGCCGCCAAGTCATGAACTGATCCTCGCCGAAACGCTCCCGAATCTCCGTCTTGTTCAACCCCTGCAAGCCGCCGTAATGCCGCTCGTTTAGCCGCCAGGAGCGCTCCACCGGAATCCAATGGCGCTCGCAACCGTCTAGCGCGAGGTTGGCGGTGTGGATGGCGCGGCGCAACACCGACGTGTGCAATTTGTCGGGAAGCAGCCCCTCGGCTTTCAGCAACTCTGCGGCGCGTTTCGCTTCCGCGATACCCTTCTCGTTGAGGTCAACGTCCACCCAACCGGTGAAAAGGTTCTTGGAGTTCCATTCGCTCTCGCCATGGCGCAGCAGTATCAGCTTGAAAGTCATGCATACCAGCCTATGACACGAAACGTTTTCAGGTACGGACAATGCGCCAAGCCGTGCCGCAGGAGAAGTAGGCTCTATCGGAACTTGCAACCGGGCAACGACCCGCCGCAGCACGACCCACTAAGACTAGGGGTGCCACCATGGCCATCTGGACATTGCATACCGACGACGCCGCCTCTGACATCGTCGCTCCCGAAGAAAGGCTCACCTGGCCCCGCACCATCGGTATGGGGTTACAGCATGTGGTCGCCATGTTTGGGGCCACGTTCCTGGTGCCAGCCATCACCGGCTTCCCGCCGTCCACCACGCTGTTCTTCTCGGCCATCGGCACCATGACGTTCCTGCTCATCACCGGCAACCGGCTGCCGAGCTACCTCGGTAGCTCGTTCGCGTTCCTCTCCCCCATTGGCGCGGCGAAGATCATGGAGAACGGCGGCGGTTACGGCGCGGCCCTTTTCGGCGTACTCTGCACCGGCGTGATTCTGGCGCTCGTCGGCGTGGCGGTACATTTCCTGGGCGCGGGGTGGCTGAACAAAGCGATGCCGCCAGTGGTCACCGGCTCCATCGTGGCGCTTATCGGCCTGAATCTCGCCGGTTCGGCCTGGAACAACTTCAGCGCCCAGAAGGGCACCGCCGCCATCACCGTGGTGGTGATCTTGCTGGTCACCGTGCTGTTCAAGGGCATGATCGGACGGCTCTCCATTCTCATCGGCGTACTGGCCGGATACGCCGCCGCGTACTTCCAAGGGCAACTGGACTTCACCGCGGTACGCAAGGCCGCCTGGGTGGGGCTACCCGAGTTCCAAGCTCCGGAGATCAATTTCTCGGTGGTGTTGATGTTCGTACCGGTGGTGTTCGCGCTCATCGCCGAGAATGTGGGACATGTGAAGTCGGTGGCGTTGATGACCGGGCGTAACTACGACAAGATGATGGGACGGGCGCTACTCGCCGACGGCGTGGCCACCGTACTAGCCGGTGCGGGTGGCGGCTCCGGTACCACCACGTATGCCGAGAATATCGGCGTTATGGCGGCCACCAAGGTGTACTCCACCGCCGTCTACTGGGTGGCGGGGTTCGTCGCGCTGGCGCTATCGCTGATTCCGAAGTTCGGTGCCGCCATCAACACCATTCCGGCGGGAGTGCTGGGCGGCGCGGGCACCGTGCTGTACGGCATGATCGGCATGTTGGGAGCGCGTATCTGGGTGGAGAACCATATCGATTTCGGCAAATCGGTGAACCTGATGACCGCCGCCGTGGCGCTCATAGCGGGCATCGCCAATTTCACCTTCTACCCCACCGAGAACATCGAACTCGGTGGCATCGCAGTAGGCAGCTTCGGTGCCATCATCATCTTCCATGTGATGAACGCCCTCGCCAAGTGGCGAGGCACCGGAGCGGTCAGCGCTGAACCTGACACCGCAACCGAACTAGAATCGGCCCATGAATGAACGTCCAATCGCCGTAGTCACCGGGGCATCAAGCGGTATCGGAGCCGCCAGTGCCCGCGCACTGGCCAGCGCCGGGTTCCGGGTGGTCTGCGCCGCGCGCCGCAGCGACAAGTTGGCCGAGTTGGCGGCTCAGATCGACGGGCTCGCCGTAACAACCGACGTGACCGATGACGCCTCCGTCGCGGCCCTCGCGGCAGCCGCAGGCCCCAAGGTGGCGGTGCTGTTCAACAACGCCGGTGGCGCGCTGGGGCAGGACCCGCTGGTCGATTCCGACATCGCCGACTGGCAGGCCATGTTCGACCTCAATGTGGTGGGTGCCGCGCGGGTCACCAAGGCGCTGCTGCCAGCCGTGAAAGCCGCGCAGGGCACCATCATTTTCACCACCTCCACCGCTGCCGAGGCACCGTACGAGGGTGGCGCGGCGTACTGCGGCGCGAAGGCCGCCGAACGCTCCCTGGCAGGGGCGTTGCGGCTAGAGCTTAACGGCACCCCCGTCAAGGTGTGTGAGGTGTCGCCCGGCATGGTGTGGACAGACGAGTTCTCACTGACCCGGTTCCGCGGCGACAAAGGCCGAGCCGACGCGGTGTACGCAGCCGTCGATCATCCGCTCACCGCCGCAGACATCGCCGAGTGCGTCCGTTGGATCGCCACCCAACCAAAGCATGTGATGATAGAGCGGTTGGTGGTACGCCCGGTAGCACAGTCGGCAAATCACAAAGTGTTTCGCGGTAAGCTCTGGGAGTGACTTTGACCGTGGTTGACGCCCCCCTCATAGGTTCCGTCGTCGTCCCGATTCCGCGCGTGGTCAGGCCGTAGATGACGCTCGCCCTGATCCCGGCGCTGAAGCCGCCAGCGACGTTGCCCTCGCTGGTTGGCGAATTGGCGCGCCACGGTATGCGAATCGTCGTCATCGATGACGGTTCCGAGGCCGGTTCCCAGCCGATCTTCGACGCGATACGAACAGACGCCGTGGTGTTACGCCATGACGTGAACCGGGGCAAAGGTGCGGCGTTGCGTACCGGCATGGCCTGGGTGGCGGCCAACTGCGCCCCCGACACCATCGTGGTCACCGTGGACGCGGACGGCCAGCACCTGCCAGACGACGTGGTGCGGGTGGCGGATGCGGCGACCGGGCTGGAACGCGGCATCGTGTTGGGTTCCCGCCAAGACGACGAAACCACCCCGCTGCGCAGCCGAGCCGGACATACCGTGACCCGGCTGCTTTCCCGATTAGCCATCGGGCAGCGCCTCACCGACACCCAGACCGGGTTACGCGCCTTCCCGGCGACCCTCATCCCCTGGTTGCTGGATATCCCCGGCGATCGCTACGACTACGAGATGAACATGCTCATCATCGCGGGGCGCGACAAGGTGGCGCTGCGCGAGGTGCCGATCCAGACGGTGTACCTCGGCAAAAACGGAACCTCGCACTATCGCGCTTTCGTAGACTCATTCCGCATCGCCAAGGGGATGTTCGCGTTCGCCGGATCGAGCTTCATCTCGTTCTGCATCGACTACCTGTTGTACGCCGGTCTGGTCACTGTGGGCAGCGCGCTGGGGGTGCCGTACGTCGTCACCGGCTCCAACGTGTTGGCCCGTATCGGATCAGCCACCGTGAACTACAACCTGAACAAGCGTTACGTCTTTCAGGATGAGCGCCCCGCCAAAC
The DNA here is from genome assembly GCA_031255975.1 of Propionibacteriaceae bacterium. GTDB lineage: Bacteria > Actinomycetota > Actinomycetes > Propionibacteriales > Propionibacteriaceae > WRGV01. Next base: position 15,633 of record JAIRRM010000042.1, read on the forward strand.
ACAGCGCGGCGCAGTACGCGCTGCTGGCCGCCGGAATCCTCATCGGCAACACCGCGGTGTTGACCTGGCTCACCGACATCGGTGTAAACGCCTATTTCGCCAAGATCGTCGTCGAGACGGTGTTCTCCCTGGTCAGCTACACACTGCAACGCGCGGTGGTGTTCAACCACGGCGGAGCCGCACATGACTGAACGTGATTCGTCCGTAAGCCGTGTCACAGGCGGCAATCGCGCCCAGCGCCGTTTCGCGTGGGTTTTCGCCGTCGTCGCAACGCTGTTCACCGCGTTCGTGCTGTTGGAAGCCTTCGTCATTCCGCGCTCCGGCGGTGGTGCCATCGAGGTTCCGGTGTTCACCCCGCCGCCGTTGCCGTCCGAGACCCCGACGCCGACATCCACCCCGGAGCCATGGCCACCTCCCCCGCCGCTGGGGATGCAGCGCACCTCCCCGGTACGAGTCTTCGTGGACGATACCCGCAAGATCGCCGTATCCACGTATCACATCTTCGACAGCGACGTTTATGTGGCCGACATCAAGCTCAGCGACGTCGCCGAACTGAAAACCGCTTTCGCCTCAGACACCTACGGACGCAACATCACCCAGCGGCCCTCCACCATGGCCAGGAATACGGGGGCCATCGTGGCCATCAACGGGGACTATTACGGTGCCCGCAGCGCCGGATACGTGATTCGCAACGGTGAACTGTATCGGGACCGGGCGGCGGGCAGCAGCCAAGAAGACATGATTATCTGGTGGAACGGCAGCAGCAGCATCGTACACGAGAGGGATGTGAACGCCGCCGGCCTGATGGCGAACGGAGCGAGGCAGGGGTGGTCATTCGGCCCGGCGCTCATCGAGAACGGCGAGGTGGTGCTCGGCAGAGGGCAGTTGCCGTATCACACCGACCAAACCAACCCGCGTACCGCCATCGCCGAGGTGGAGCCACTGCATTATCTGTTGGTGGTGGTAGACGGTCGCACCAGGAACTCAAAGGGATTGACCTTGTCGCAGTTCGCCAACGTGCTGGCCAAGTTCGAGGTGAACAACGCCTACAACCTAGACGGCGGCGGCACCACCACAATGCTGTGGCATGGCGAGGTTATCAACCGACCAGTGGGTGACGGGGCCACCGGCACGGTGCAGGAAAGGTGGACGAGTGACATCGTTTACGTATGAGCCTGCCCGGCGGGCATTACCCGAAACGAGCCGCTGGCGCGCCACCCGGGCGTGGTTGATCGCCACGGCGGGTTGTGGCGTCTTCTCGTTGGGCTATCAGCAGTTCGCGCACGGAGTGGTGTCTTGGTGGATGGTGCTGCTCGCCGGCTGGCCGCTGCTATTGGGCGCGCTGCCTCACGCCGTGATCGCATTGCGCGTGGGTAAGGCGGGCGATGCCACCATTCGCTACCCCTGGGCACGGATGCTCTACGGCTGCGGCGTGGTCGCATTGACCCTCGGCTCCTGCATCACCGGAGTGTTCCAGATTTTCGGTTCCCCCAGTGACTACACCATCGGTTATTGGGCGATGGGCGGCGCACTGCTGCTGGCGGCGCTGGTGAGCCGACTGCGCAAGCGGTAGTCCCCACAGCGACAGTGGCCGCTGTGGGGGGATTCCGGCTCAAAGGCCGGAATGACGCCGACTTCACACCGAAAGTCACGTTGCGGAGGGATTCCGGCTCAGAGGCCGGAATGACGCCGGCTTCACACCGAAAGTCACGTTGCGGAGGGATTCCGGCTCGAAGGCCGGAATGACGCCGCCTTTACACCGAAAG
>JAIRRM010000164.1 GCA_031255975.1 Propionibacteriaceae bacterium
CGTCCCCCCGGGGTGCGGCCCCCATCACCCCGGGCTTGACCCGGGGTCTGCGATGGTTGCGTGTGGCGCGGTGGCAGACGCTTCTGTCGGTATGGTGGTGGCCGTGTCTCTGTCCGGGGATTCCGGCTCGGGGGCCGGAATGACGGGGGTACTTTTGTCACCGCGTGCGCGCCCCCGTCCCCCCCGGGCGCGCCCCCCGTCACCCCGGGCTTGACCCGGGGTCTACGCCGCGACGACGGCTACACCGCCAGGTACTCACGCAGCCGTGCCAGCGCGTCCGGCATTGTGAAACCGGTAGCCTCCAGCTTGTCGAGCGGTAACGTCGAGTTCGTCGGACGGGGCGAAATACCAGTTTTATCCCCGACATACACGGCGGTGGTCACCGGGGTGATGTCGTCCGGCGAATGCCCGGTGAGTTCATACACCAACCGCGCGATGTCGTACCAACTCAGCGTTGGGCCGGAGTTGGTCACGTTGTAGACCCCGTACGACACGTCGCCGCCAAGTAGGTGGGCGATGGCGGCGGCGAGGTCTGGGGCAAAGGTGAGCCGTCCGAACTGGTCGGCGACCACCGTGGGTTTTACGCCTTTCGTGGCCAGTTCGGCCATGGTGCGTACGAAATTGCGCCCGTTGCCGACCACCCATGACGTGCGGACGATGTAATGCCGGGGCAGCGTGGCCACCAGCGCGTCACCGGTGGCCTTCGTCGTGGCATACACCCCCAACGGGCTGAACAGTTCGTCCTCGGGGTGTGTCTCGGAGGTGCCGTCAAACACGTAGTCGGTGGAGATATGCACCAAGGTGATGCGATGCTCGCGGCACACCTGCACCAGCCGGGCCAGCGCTGTTACGTTGGTTTCCCAGCAGTCGCGGCGTCCTTGCGGCGTCTCGGCCAGATCGACGGCGGTGTACGCGGCGGCGTTGATGACGACACCCACCTGGCTCCAGTCGTACGCGGCGATTTGCTCCGGAAAACGCAGATCGAGGGTTTCCTGCGGCAATGGCACGGCGTCCGGCAGCACGGCCTGTAGCGCGGTGCCTAACTGCCCACCGGCTCCGATGATGACGGTGGCCTTCGGGCGCATCGGGGTCACGGCGGCAAGTGGCGGATGAGCCTGGTCGGCCCCGGAAATCTCGGCCTCGGCCAACGGGATCGGCCACGGGATCGCCAGTTCAGGATCGGCCAGATTCACGAACGTATAGCTGTCTTTTGCGGTCAGTGACCAGTGTTCATTCACCAGATACGAATACGTGGTGCCGTCCTGCAACGCCTGGTACGAGTTCGCTACCCCACGCGGCACGAACACCGCCGTCTCTGGGCCAAGTTCCAGGGTGAACACAGTGCCGTACGTAGCAGACCCGGCTCGCAGATCAACCCATGCCCCGAAAATACGTCCATTGGCCAGCGCCACCAGTTTGTCCCACGGTTCGGCGTGAATGCCTCGCGTCGCACCACGGGCGGCGTTGTAACTGATGTTTTGCTGTACCGGCCCGAAATCGGGCAGCCCCAGCGCCGTCATTTTCGCCCGTTGCCAGTTCTCCTTGAACCAGCCACGGTTGTCGGCGTGTACCGCCAAGTCGATCACCAGTAGCCCGGCGATGGGAGTACGTCGTACAGCAAGCTCGCTCACCGCTCCATGGTAGCCGGTGCCCGCAGTTCCACCACGGCACTGTCTTGGGGTTATGGGATATTGCGATCCACGCCCCCGATGACAACAGTGCTCAACCAGAGGCCTAAGCGGCGCGTCAGCCGTCGTGGGCGATTGCGGTTCATGCCCTCGGTGACAACGCCAATTACATAGCCATACCTAAACAAGTGCGACAATGGACAATATGCATGGCATCATCCTGGCGGGAGGCTCCGGCACACGGCTACACCCGATCACCCTCGGCACCAGTAAGCAGCTTGTCCCGGTATATGACAAGCCAATGGTGTATTATCCGTTGTCAACGCTGCTTTGGGCGGGTATCCAGGATGTGTTGGTCATCACCACTCCGGAGGATTCCGCCAACTTTTCCCGGCTGCTGGGCGACGGCAGCCAGTTCGGCATCAACATCAGTTACGCCGCGCAACCCGAACCGAAGGGGTTGGCGCAGGCGTTCACCATCGGCGCAGATTTCATCGGCAATGACGAATCCTGTCTGGTGTTGGGTGACAACATCTTTTTCGGGCATGGCCTGGAGGGTACCCTCACCCGATTCAAGGGGTTGGACGGTGCCGCCATCTTCGCGTACTGGGTGGCCGAGCCGCAGGCGTACGGCGTGGTAGAGATCGGCTGCGACGGTATCGCCCTCTCGCTGGAGGAAAAACCCACCAAACCCAAGAGCCATTACGCGGTGCCGGGCCTCTACTTCTACGACAATGACGTGGTGGGTATCGCCCGTAGCCTTGCCCCATCGGCACGCGGCGAATACGAAATCACCGACGTAAACAAGACCTACCTGGAAGCCGGAAAACTCAAGGTGGAGGTTCTGCCGCGTGGCACCGCCTGGCTAGACACCGGCACTTTCGATTCGCTGGGCGACGCCTCCGATTTTGTACGTACGATCCAGGCGCGCCAGGGGTTGCAGGTTGGCTGCCCCGAGGAGGCGGCTTGGCGACGCGGTTTCCTGAGCGACGAAGGGTTGGCCACCCGCGCTGCCGCACTCGCAAAGTCCGGTTACGGGGCGTACCTCGCAAGGTTGCTGGAGCAGCGATGATGTCGATTTGCCGTTTCCGTAAGATGCGCGCTGTGACGTTGCTGGCTTCAGCACTGCTGTTTGTATCTTGTGCCGCCCCAGCTCCGGCGCGGGTCGGCACGATTATCGAGCAACGCCCGGAGCAGGTGGAGACGTACGACCCCACCCAGCAACATCCGCTAACCGGGGTACGCGGCGCGCCGGTACAGCGTGCGGCCATCGCGGTGAAGGTGGAAAACTCCTATGAAGCCCGCCCGCATCGTGGCCTCGACTACGCCGACA
>JAIRRM010000127.1 GCA_031255975.1 Propionibacteriaceae bacterium
TTGGGGGTTCAAGTCCCTCCGGGCGCGCTGGCCGATCAGGCACCCGGGGCACTAACTCAGTTGGTAGAGTGCGACCTTTGCAAGGTCGAAGTCAGGGGTTCGAGTCCCCTGTGCTCCACTGTGGGTTCGATTATCCGAACACCTGGCTGCCTCACCGGACACCCTGGAATCCTCCAGGATTCACCGCGACCTGATCGAGGAATACCGCCAGTTCACCGAGGGCTTCGTCGAGATCAGGGACGACCGTCTGCGCGAGTCCGTGCGTGACCAGTCGGATCGTGGCGCTCAGTGGCCGGACCCGTGGCTGTCGCTCAATCCGACGTTCGCTGGGGTGGCACCGTTGATGACCTGGCCTCCGCTGGTGCCCTGCTGCCCGAGATCATGGAGACGTCCCCATCGTCAAGCGCAGGGACGGGGAGCGCCACGGCGTGTACCGCACCAAGCGCCTGATCCTGGAGGCCTACGACGCCATGGCCGCCGCCATCGCCACCGACCAGGAATATCGCTCCCCGTTCGAGGCGATGCCAACGTGCCCCAGAAATGTCATATCTCGCCGCTACCGTTGGCAGCATGAATGACGAGGAACAGATTGTCGTCTCGGCGGGACGACAATCGGTCAACGCCGCGTTGACCGACTTACCGAAGGGGTACGGCGAGTGGCTAGCCGACGTAAAGGCGCGGGTTCGGGCTACACGCTATCGGGCGGCGCGGGCGGCGAACACCGAGCTGATGCATTTGTATTGGTCAGTCGGGCGCGACATAATCGAACGCCAAGAAGGCGAGGGCTGGGGAGCCGGCGTGGTCGATCGGTTCTCCCGCGATATGCGCGCCGAGTTCCCCGATCAGGACGGCTGGTCGCGGCGGAACGTGATGTGGATGCGGAAGGTCGCCGCGCTATGGCCGGACGAGGATGACTTTGTGCACCACGTTGGTGCACATTTGCCGTGGCGGCACATCACCGTGCTGGCAGACAGGTTGCCCACCCGCGAAGAGCGTGATTGGTACGCCGCCCGGGCTGTCTCTGAGGGATGGAGGCGCTCCGTCCTGGAACACTACATCAAGGTCGGCCTGCGGTCGCAACTCGGGGCCGCGCCGACCAACTTTGCCGCTGTGCTGGACTCGCCGGATTCTGAGTTGGCGCAGCAACTCGTCAAGGACCCGTACGTGTTCGAACACCTGGGCATGGTCGAAGAAGCGACGGAGAGGGCCATTGACAAGGCACTGATGGACCGGCTGCAAGACACGCTGATGGAGTTCGGCCACGGCATGGCCTTCGTCGGCAGGCAGGTTCGCTTCGAAGTCACGGACGAGAAGGGCGACACCGACGAACTCGTACTCGATTTCCTCCTCTTCAGCGTCACCCAATTGCGCTACGTCGTGATCGAGTTGAAGGCGGGCCGCTTCGACCCGGCTGCGCTGGGCCAACTCAGCGCGTACGTGGGCGTCGTGGAGGACAAGCTGCGTGACCCAGCGAAGCACGCGCCGACCATCGGCATCGTGCTCTGCACCTCCAAGAACGAGTCCGTCGTCCGGTACACGCTGGCCAACATGACGAATGCCGTAGGAGTCGCTGACTACGAGGGTCTGCCGCCCGACGCCCAAGCCGCCGTTCCAACGGCCACCGAGTTGCAAGCCATCTTGGCCATCTGCAAGGAGGACTAACCGTGACCTAGACCATCGAGCGGATGAGACCACTGTACGAGGCCAAGATGCTCGACTCATCCGACCACTGGGATGCCGACACTTCCCATCAGAACACCCGCCAGGTGCTCGACAAGCTGGCTGGCAAGGGCTTCGTCAAGCTCGTTCCCGACAAGACGAACGGTAGAGCCAGCCGTGTAATCGCCACCTCGAAGGTGGACGAGTGGGGCAAGGCAACCAAAGGACAAGCCCGCGAGTTCATGGCCGCGATGTACTCGGGCCTAAGCAAGACAGAACTTGTCACCGTAGCCAGCGGCCTGTTGCGCATCCACGATGCGCTGGGTGACATCGACAAAGAGAAGAAATGACCACCGCAATCGTCTACGCCTCGAAGCATGGCAGCACTGGCGAGATCGCCAAACGCATCGCCAGTCACCTCGCCGATGCCACACTGCTCGACCTCGCCGACGACACCCCGGACATCTCCGAGTTCGCCACGGTCGTGCTGGGAACCGCCGTCTACGCGAACCAGCCAATGTCGGCCATGAAGGACTTCTGCCGCACTGCACTGCTGGAAGACAAGCGTATTGGATTGTTCGCTCCCGGCAATGGACATCGTATCAGCCCTCGGCATGGCTCCCCCGACAGGGATGGCCTGGTTATGGAACGCCTGGTTCGCAGCCTGGCTACTTGTCTTCGCGCCAGCAATGTGGCTCTCTCACTCAAAGCCCCCGAGGCAGGTGCAACCGTGAAAAGGCTGCTTTCTAGGGACTTCTCCCTGCTCGTCGCCGGGCAACTCGTTTCAGTTGTCGGCTAAGCCATCCTGCGGTTCGCCCTCGACTTGTATGCTCTCGACGTCACAGGCTGCGCTGACGTGTTCGCGCTCGTGCTGGCCTTGTCAGCCTGCCCGAAATCGCGTTCACGCCGATAGGTGGAGCCATCGCTGACCGCTTCCCAAAGCGTATTCTCATGGTCGGCCTAGACGTGGCCAGCTCCGTAATCATCGATGCTGCCGCACGCACCCTGCTAAGCCCGACGAGCCGACCCACAGTCCCCCGCATGGCGTGATCCGCGTCAAACATAACACCTGCAAATCCTTTGATGGCTGATCCCGGGCAAGGAAGATAGCGCAATGACTTCTCCTCCGGTCACTGACGCCAACCTGGTCTACGTCAATCACTTGATGGCTGAACTGCGCTTGTCAGCAACACCCTGTCGCTTAATCAGGATAAGGACGTCTAAGCACCCTCCAAAGCAACGCCGCCCTCGGCGGGCACTGGTTAGACTCTCGACCTCTGCCTATTGCGGTGGCTGCTCGTATCCACTCCCTGCCGCCGCAGAATGATGCCGACGGTCTGCCGGGCTATGCCGAACATGGGGGCCAACCCGTAAACAGTCTTGCCGTTCCGGTACTGCTCGGCCATGTCTTCGATCTGCGCCTCGGAGAGCCGCTGAAGTTGCTTGTGTCTCACTGGTTGAGATTGTCCGGGTCTCGCCAGCCTACCCGCGTCGTACTCCCTACGCACTCTGATAAGGGCTTTTAACGCAGGGACAGGGTTGGAACTTTGTCTCGTATGCTCCACTGTGGGTTCGTCGTTAGAACCCGTCAGTTCAATCGAGGAATCACCCCGCAAACATCCCCAGCCTAAAACTGGTGAAGCGCACGATCCAGCCCAGCAATACAACGAACGCTACGCGTATGCGTAGAACGGATCGCCGTAACACTCCCCCATGATCGAGATTTCCGGATTTGGAAACCCCGGATTTGCCTTCGGTAGCCCACCATTGTGGTACTCACGCTCAAAATCTGCACCAGTGTAACCAGGCTCGCGCATGCCCGCCCTGACTAAACAGTCAGCTTCGATCTGGTAAATGGACAGCCCGGTTCTTGGATCAGACACGCAGGCCCTGTGGGACATCCTATCCAGGTTGTCCCAGTCCCCAATATCCCATACCTGCAGATCGGAATCCCCAAGGTAGTCATCACCCGTGTAACCCTCTGGACGTAACCCCATCCGAACCACACAGCCAGCTATCATCGAATCCACGTCTTCGCGGTTCGGGTTGGAACGAGTAAGCAGCCACAGATCAACGATGGAGTCCCAATCCACTATCGCGGAACAAAAGTTCATGACTGCATCAGGGCCCGCGCCATTAGCGGGCTCCTCGAACCCAACTGTTCCAGAAGTGCTGTACCTACCGTTGGCTGCGCCCTGGTCGGCTAGGCACGAAACCATCTCGTCCCCCAGCATTCGATACTCGGCGAGGGTTATCTGGCCATCCGCCAGAATCTCCTTTGCCACCGGATTACTGGCCCGCCGAAACGCCGACCGGAACTCTGCCGCCCAAGGCCCAGAGAACACCGGCATGTAAGGCGTCACAGTCGGCACCCCATCCGGATCCTCCGAGCCCGAACAAGCCGCCAACGTGACTACCAGTGCCAACGTGCACATCCGAGACAGCAACACAACCGGCTTCACGAATCTAATTCTCAGTCGAAACATACCGTCACCGTTGCCTCATAAGGCCATCACTAACACATCACACTGTCGCACAAGTGGAATACGGAGAGCAAGAACCGTTCCATTGCCAACCGGTTGACCTAACCCACCAGCCTCCGTCGGCATCGGGAACCGACGAATAGTGGTTGTACACCACATACGGCCCGTATGCGTACTCGACAGTGCCACTGGGCGTCAAGCTGTACCCAAGGCGGTGACGCACCCCGCCTACTCCACAGTTGTATGAGGTGGTCGCGCTTTGTACCTGGCCACATACAGCCGCAGAAGGCGGAGTTGCCGCCGTAGCGTCACCAGTTCCGTATGTGTCGAGGGCCGCGGCTAGGCAGGATGCCGTAAGCGCGATTGATGCTAGCAGGGTTGTGGCTTTCTTTTTGACCATCTTTTGACCTCCCTTGCTGTTTCGGTTGGGGGTTTTACCGTGAGAACGCACCGGCGTTGTTCAGTGATTGTAATGCTAACAGGCAGTGACACTCCTGGGATAAAATATTCTAAGTTTGTGAATGTTTGGGGGGCGGTCTGCGCTTCGCATCAGCCGTGCGTAGTTGGACGGTCTGAGATCTGCGCGAACGGCAACTTGGTGTCGCCGCGAATACCTCGTCAGCCTCTCGTAACGTCTGGTGGTCTCGGGTAGGGGTCGGGTGGGCCGTCGCGGATAGCTCTTTCTGTGTACTCCATAGTTGAACCCAGGCATCACACTCTGGGTTTGTTTCTTGTTAGAGTTTGCGGCAAGAAAGCGGTGGCTGATCGGGGGATGGTGTGGGCAAACTGGGAAAAGCCAAATCCGATGCGGGGCATCCTCGGAGGGTGTTAGATCGTTCTTTGGTTGTGCTCGTCGTTGTTGTTTCGCTTGCCATCGGTGCGGTTATCGCGACCGTGGCCTTATGGAATCCGATCCCATCGCTGTTACAAGCACCCGCGTCCTCAGGTGAAGTGGCTGTCGGCCAGCGGGAGTTCAATGACCAACGCTTGGTAAGCCTCACCGTAGAACTGCAACCAGCACAGTCCCTGGTGGCCCCGACCATGGGGCGCTTGACTTCTTTCGATTGCCAGATCGGCCAGATCATCGACTCCGGGACATCCTCAGCATCCATTGATGGCATACCCGTAGTGGCGCTAACCACCAGAATGCCGCTGTGGCGGGACTTGAAACCCGGAAACACTGGGGCGGATGTCGCCTCGTTTTCTGAGGAGTTGGTTCGCCTAGGTTTGCTGACAACCTCATCGTCCACTATGACTACCACGATGGTTTCTGCCTATCGCACCCTTGCCACAAGCCTTGGTGTTCCGGCTGCCGCATTGAAAAACCCGTATGTGCCAGTGGCCCAGATCGCTTGGCTTCCCGCACCAGCGGTGGCATTGGCGTCATGTGATGTGGCGGTGGCTGCCTATGTCAGCCCGGGACAGAGTTTGGCCCAGTTTGAACCAACGATCATGGGGGCTCGTATCACTACTGATGTTTCGCGTTTCGGTGGCGGTGAGCGGGTGTTACTGGTGAGCGAAGTACCGATCGCTGTAGACGAAACGGGTGCGGTGACCGACTCGGCGGCGTTGGCGCAGTTAGCTACCACAGCAGCATTCCGACAGGTGGCGCATATGCAGGGCACCCTGATGCTGCAGGGCCAGTATGTTCTTGCCACCACAATTCAGGTGAGTGTGGTGCCCCCATCTGCTGTTGTTATCACTGGTGGAACAGCCGGATGTGTGATCGGTAACGGTCAACCTATGCCAGTAACCGTAATCGGTTCGGAGTTCGGGCAGACTTTCGTCAGTTTCTCCGGGGCGATACCGACTATGGTCTCCCTCGCCCCCGACCGGAGTACCACATGCTAGAACGGTGGTACCCGCAACTGGTTGGGGTGTTGCTGGTATGAGGTTCCGTGACATCTGCATTGAGGCGTGGCGCAACATCACCACTGGCACCACACATGCACTGCGCTGGATGCTGGTACTGCTGCTCTCCACTGGCGCGTTGGTGTGGTTGGACGCCACCACAATCCGTGCCCAACTTCAAGATGTCGCCACATACATCAATGGTGGTGGTGCCACTTGGGTTGTTAACGCCCCTGGGCGCATTGATGGTGCCGCCTGCGACGCGCTGGCTGAAACTGATGGGATCATCGCTAGCGGGGCGCTACGCCAGAGTGTAGAAAGGCCTGTCCTAGCCCAGCTACCAAGTGCACTCACTAGCTTTTTCGACGCCACCACCGGGCTACTGGGACTGCTGCACGCCCCGACACGCGGCGGTGTGGCCGCCACCGACAAGTTGGCCGCACAACTGGGAATCACCGTCCCTGGCGTGCTGCACACAACTGCTGGAGCATTCGCATTGGATGCGATATTCAGTTTCCCCAGCGACGGTAGAGACGCCAGCCTGGGCTATGCGGTCATCTCTCCTGCTGACACCACACAACCGTTCGACGACTGCTGGGCGCAAATCTGGCCTAGCGACGATACGAAACAACGCTTGCTCTACCTCGCGGTACTCCCAGCCGGATCAAACGACTTACCAACACAGTTCGCCCAACTCAACCCCACTTTGGCGGCCAGCTACCACCCGAGCGAACTGTTCCAACATCGCGCGACCAATTGGACGACACTCGCCTGCTTGTTGGTCGGCGTGATCGCCGGCATCGCAGCCACAGTCACGCGCCGTCTAGAACTCGCTTCAGCACTACACAGCGGCCTATCCAAAAATGCACTGCTTAAACAACTACTCCTAGAAACGCTTTTCTGGGCAGGCGTCGCACTAAGCACGGCCACCCCAATACTCCTACTATCCGCTGCGACCGCGATTGCTGATCACACCCAAGTCGCACTCCTCACAATGCGCGGCCCAATACTAGGCACCTGCGGCGCACTACTCGGAACCATGAGCGCAGTCCTGCTGCTACGTGAACGGCAACTCTTCATATTCTTCAAAGACAGATAAGAGCAGGCAGGCGCCATTCATCAACGCCATATTTTTCACCACGCATACCTCGCATAGTTGCTCCGGCACGACGTACAACATGCCGCACCATTACCCGGCTACACCCAAATCCAGACCTCAACTAACAACAGTTGACTCACCAGTCCCGTATCGATAGATCGCCTGAGCAGCTTCGTCTCACAACACAAAATACACACGAATACTGACACCGACGGTGCAGAACTATATGACAAAGAGTTGCCTAGAGAAGCAACAATTCTTACCGCTAGCCTTGAGCGTTTCACCTGTTTGATAGCGCCGGATAGCTTCAGCTAATGCGCATGGCCTCAATGGCTGCGGCTTACATCCCTTGCACTAGACAGGGTGGCCATTGGCCCTCCAAATACTTGAGTATCGCAATATTAGACGCGGTTTTCACTCCCGGTTTTATCCCTTGGATGAGCAGGGCATCAGTCCGCTTAGCTGGGCAACGTAGCAGTGGTAGCCCGCGATCACACCCGAGCGAAACAACTTCAGTTGCAACCACTCTTTGAACGCCTAACAGCCGGTACGCCTCCACCCGTACCATCTCATTCCGTCACCCGCCAGACACTACACTGAGGGCGTCACCAGTCGATGACAAGCTTGCAAGGGAGGAAGCTGTGGAAACTGGTTCGCTTGAGATACGGGGTACCCGTATCGCCTATCTGGATGAAGGGTCCGGGCCGCTGGTTATCAACGCGCACGGGCTGACACAGAGCGTCGCCGCCGACAGGGAGTTGGGGTTGACCGGGTGGAGCACACTCGCCGAGGCGGGGTTCCGGTTGCTCTCCTTCGACGCCCGGGGCCACGGGGACTCTGGCGGAGAAGACAACCCAGCCGACTAGCTGTGGACCCCGCTGGCCGAAGATCTGCTCGCAATCATCGATCATTTCTCACCCGATGAGCCGGTGCGGGCCATAGGGGTGTCGATGGGCACCGCCACCATCCTGCACGCCCTCACCCGCGCCCCGGAGCGCTTCGCGAGCGTCGTCCTGGGCGCACCTCCTACGGCATGGGAAACCAGGGCCGCCCAATGCCAGCTGTACGAGCAACTCGCCCAGGCCGCCAGGAACATGGGGCAGGCCGAGTTCACCGCTTTGCTGGCCGGGGCTCCGGTTGCGCCGATCTTTGCCGAAATTAGCGGATACCCGACCGAGATGACCCCGAAGTACGAACTGCTCCCCGCTATCTTCCGGGGTGCCGGGAGTTCCGATCTCCCGGACGGCGACAGCTTGGCCAAAATCGACGTCCCGGCGCTCATCCTGGCTTGGGACACCGACCCAGGGCATCCAACCGCCACCGCCGAACGGCTGAACGAAATCCTGCCGCATTCGCAGCTTCACATCTCCCCCACGGTGACTGACATCAAGACTTGGGCCGAGCGAGCCGCCGCGTTCTTCGGAGCCGACGCCACCGACTGAGCCCCGGAACCGAGTGGGCCGCCGCAGTGCGACACCATGCGGCGACTCGCCCTGGCACGCTCTAAACCTCATAAGCGACGCCAGCGCACCGCCCTTTGCCATACTTGAAGACATGCACTCTCATGCTCATGACGACACGCCCGCACAGATTTCGCGGCGAATCCGCCTCATTCTGACGGGTGTCATGACGGCGCTGTTCACTCTCACCGTGGCGGCCATGATCGCATTGTGGCCCAACGCCGACGAAATCCCGGCGAAACGCCCATACCTCGCCGAAGGTGCCACCTTGCTCTACGGCGAGGTGGTGGCGACGTACCCCGCCGAACAGGGCGGGCATATCGTGGTGGACTTGGATGAAACCGGCGAACGGGTGTTGGTAAACACCAGCCCCCAGGTGCCGGCGTCGGAAATTAGTGTCGGCGACAACGTGACCGTCATTGATCTACCCGCGGGTTACAGCGGCAGCGGCGAAACCAACTACGTGTTCGTGGACTTCCAGCGCGGCACACCGCTACTGGTGTTGGCGCTGCTGTTCGTCGTGGTCGTGGTGGCCGTGGCACGCCGCAAAGGGGCGGCCGCACTGGTGGGGCTCATCGGCGCACTGGCGTGCATCTGGCTCTTCCTGCTACCAGCGTTGACCGCTGGACGTAACCCGCTACTGGTCGCGCTGACGGCGGCCAGCGCCATCATGTTCATCGTCGTGTACTTGGCGCATGGCATCTCGGTCAAGACCACCACCGCACTGCTAGGCACCTTTGCCGGAGTGGCGGTGGTCGTCATCGGGGCATGGATCGCCATCCCCGCCGTACACCTCACCCCACGTATTCATGACGAAATGGCCTGGTTGGAGTCATCGGTGCCTGGGATCAACCTCGCCGGTGTGCTGCTCTGCGGCATGGTGCTGGCGGGTGTCGGCGTGCTGAACGACGTAACCATCACCCAGGCGTCGGCAGTGTGGGAGTTACGCGCCGCCGAACCGCACGCCACCCGATTCGAGGTGTTCACCCGGGCGATGCGTATCGGACGGGATCACATCGCGTCCACCGTCTACACCATCGCGTTCGCGTACGTCGGTTCGGCGCTGGCATTGCTCACGCTGACCACCATGATGGATTACACCTTGGATACGCTGCTGACCTTCGAGGACATCGCCGAGGAACTGGTGCCCACCTTTGTCGCGTCTATCGCGCTGGTACTCACCATTCCGCTGACCACGGCCATCGGGGCTTGGTTGGCGGGAGGCGCCGCAGCCGAACAACACCTCGACGCCGTAACGGCTGCAACGGAACCACTGGCTGACGACACCGCTTCAGCCTCCCCGGCAACAGGTCATTCGGCTAGCCCGGCGGAGTACACCGAGCGGTGAACCATCCCCAAGGTTTGCCCCCGGTTGGCTGGCATTGAAAATTGAAAGCCAT
>JAIRRM010000150.1 GCA_031255975.1 Propionibacteriaceae bacterium
TGCCTCCGATACCGCCCACCGAGTGTTCTACGGTTACCGGAATCAAGCATTGAGCTATAACGACGACATTCAGGGCACCGCCACCGTCATCACCGCCGCGCTTATCAACGCGATGCGGCAGACCGGTGGCAGACTCTCCGATCAACGCATCGTGCTGCACGGCGTCGGCCCGGATGCCATCGGCGCGGCGGCGCTCATCGAACGGCTGATGGTGGAAGAGGGCACCGACCCTGCTCAGACCAAGCAGCGTTTCTGGGTGCTGAACCACGACGGCCTAATCACCGAGTCAAGCGAGGCCCGTGACTATCAGCGGCCGTACGCCCGCCCCGACTCCGAAACCGCTGGATGGGTGCTCAATAAACCTGGCACCGTGGGGCTTGAGGACGTGGTGCGTTACGTGAACCCCACCGTCGTCATCGGGCGTTCCAGCGTCGCCGGTGCGTTCAGCAAAGACGTGGTGGAGCACATGTGTGCCACCGTGGCGCATCCCATCCTGCTGCCGTTCTCGCAACCCGCTGAGGTAAATGAAGGCAGCATCGCCGATCTGATGCGATGGTCGAACGGGAAAGCGCTAGTGGCCTCCACCGTCGCCAGCGAACCTATCGAGGTCGGTGGAGCTAAGCGGGAGTTCCACCGGGCCCAAAATGTACTGGTATTCCCCGGCATTGGGCTGGCTTCGGTGGCGGCCCACCCCACCAGGATTAGCCGGGCGGCCACGTTGGCGGTGGCGAAAGCCATCGCTGGATTCGTAACCGACACCACCCTGGGTGCGCCGTTACTGCCCGCCACCGGCCAACTGCGCGAGGTTGCGCTCAACGTCGCCGAGGCGCTGGTGCGGTTTACGGTGGCAGAAGGTACGGCGCAGATCGAACTCGATCAGGCGTTGAGGGCGATTCGCACGACACAGTGGGAGCCGGAGTATCCGGAGTTGGAACTGCTGTAGCTACTCCGGTACCACTAACCCAGTGAAGTTCATCCCCCACTTGTCGCAGAGGTAGACGGTGAGTTTTCCGCGCGGCACGTTGAAGTAAACGGTGCCGGTGACGGGGTCGCCGCGGTACACCGTGCCGGTGGCGATGGTACTGCGATGCGCGTCGGGGTACCAGGAACCGGCGTTGGCGTTGTCAAACGCGAACCACTCGAACTGCAAACTGTCGCCGACATCCAAAGTGATGCGCATGGTGATCAGCACGCCCTGGGAATCCCACTCCCATTCCAGGATCTCCCAATAACCGCCGACGTTACCGGAGGAAGATTGGAACTCGACACCGAAACCACCTGGCGGTGGGGTGCGTGTTGAGGTCGGAGAGGGGGTGTTGCTCGGAATTACGGGGTCGTTGCCGGCGGGTTTTGTGCCGATGTAAATGAGTCCGGCGATCACCCCTAGCAGCACCAGAGCCACCAGCAAGACGACCGGGCGGCGAGCCGCTTGATAACGCTGCAATTTGGGGGTCGGGGCCTGTTCTGGCACGGCGGCATCCGTTTGGCTGTCGGGTGCCGAAGCGGACGGCGACATGGCCGCGGGGTTGCGGAACCGCTGGCCGGGAATGCGTGCTGTAGGGTCTCCCATGATCCCCACTAGTCTAGCGGTGATGGTGGTATGAACTCGGATCAGACGTTCGGTCGTAGCTTGTGGATAACCCAGGAATTACTAAAAGTTATCCACAATCGCCAAGTCTCTTGGCCGGTTTGGCCAATTCCACACTAGAGACGGGGCATGAAGTGCAACGTAACAATACGCGGGCCACATGATGTCTGTGCCGCCGTACCGCGTCTGCTCGGGTTTGTTCCCGCGGATTCGTTGGTGCTGGTGATCGTAGCGGGTGATGACGAGGTGCGGGTAGTGGCGCGTGCCAGCTTGCCCGCTGAGCCCTGGCCAGCACTGGCCGACGGTTTCCTCCCACTGCTGGAGGAGGGGCAGCGCTATCTGGTGCTTTGCTACGTAGCCGATTCGGTACAAGCAGACAGGGCCATCGCCGGAGCCGTTGCTCTGATCGGTGCGGACAACGTGATCGACGCGTTACAGGTGTGCGCCGAGCGTTTTCGACGTTCAGGGCAGCAGGTCTGGCATACGATGAAGCCGCCGGAACCACCGTGGGACAAATTGGGTGATGTAGAGCACATCAGTCGGGAACAGGTGGTGGCCCAGGTGGCCGGGCCAGAGCGAGACGTGGCGCGGAGTTTTGGACGTAGCTGCGCCGCCGCCAAACGTCGGTTGTCGGCGGCGCAGGTAGATCCAATGACGGTGGTCGAAGACCTGCTTGCCATCGGGTTGAGCAATCCTGCGGCGTTGGATGACGATGCTGCCGCAACGTTGCTGGTATGTCTTGGAGACTGTCGGGTGAGCGAACAGATCTGGCAGCGGTTTCGCCACCACAACGCCGCGGTTTACCTGCGATTTTTCCTTAATCTGGTGGCCCGGGCACCGCGACGCTATGTCGGGCCGTTGTTGGGGCTCACCGCGCTCTCCGCCTGGCTGGTGGGCGATGGCACGCTACAGGTCTGCGCCATCGAACGCGGGTTTAGGCTTAACCAGGCCGACCCGCTACTGCAACTGGCGGCCACTATCGCCAAAAACTGCATTCCGCCCCAGAATTGGGAGCAGATGTTGACTCGAATTACCGCCGATGTGACCAGGTAGAGGTCTGTCGGCGGTAGGTAGGTAGAATCACAGGGTTAGCGAAGGGGGGCAGTGGTGAGCAACACCGATGATGGGCCGCGCAGTTACGATATGGTGGCCGCACAGGCCAAGTGGCAGGAGTTCTGGGAGCGCGACAAGACGTTCCAGGCTGATCGCGCCGCCACCAAAGAGCGCCGCTACGTGCTCGACATGTTCCCGTACCCCTCTGGCGATCTGCACATGGGCCACGCCGAGGCGTATGCGATGGGCGATGTGCTGGCGCGCTTGTGGCGGATGCAAGGCTACGAGGTGCTGCACCCAATCGGGTGGGATTCCTTCGGCCTGCCCGCCGAAAACGCGGCCATCAAGATGGGGGAGCACCCCGCGAAGTGGACGTATGGCAACATCGAGACGCAAAAGACCTCGTTCAAGCGCTACGGTCTGAGCCTCGATTGGTCAACCGAACTGCACACCTCAGATGTTGGGTACTACAAATGGACGCAGTGGCTGTTCACCCAGTTCTACAAACAGGGGCTGGCCTACCGTAAGAACTCATTTGTTAACTGGTGCCCCAAAGATCAGACAGTGCTCGCCAATGAGCAGGTGGTCAACGGGGCTTGCGAGCGCTGCCACACCCCTGTCACCAAGCGTCGTCTGAGTCAGTGGTATTTCAAGATCACCGAGTACGCGCAGGCGCTACTAGATGATATGGCGGGGCTTGAAGCCGGATGGCCCGAGCGGGTGTTGGCGATGCAGCGCAACTGGATCGGCCGCAGCGAGGGTGCCCATGTCGATTTCGTCATCGAGGGGCGCGAGGAGCCGGTGACGGTGTTCACCACCCGGCCCGACACGCTGTGGGGGGCCACTTTCATGGTGGTGGCACCAGACTCCGAACTGGCCGGAGAATTGTGTTCCGAAGCCGCGCGCGAGGCATTTGAGGCATATCTGGAGCGGGTGAAGCAGTCTACCGAGATTGAGCGGCAGTCCACCGAGCATGAAAAGACTGGCGTCGATCTCGGTATTAGCGCCATCAATCCGGTGAACGGCGAACGCATCCCGGTGTGGGCCGCCGATTATGTGCTTGCCGAATACGGTACCGGTGCGATCATGGCAGTTCCCGCGCACGACCAGCGTGATCTTGATTTCGCCCGTAAATACGGCATCCCGGTCACGGTCGTCATCGACACCGGCGAGGCTGACCCCCGGGAGAGCGGTATCGCCACCGTGGGCGATGGAAACTACATCAACTCCGGCCCGCTGAACGGCTTGTCGGATAAGAAGTCAGGCGTCGCCAAGGCTATCGAAGTGCTGCGGGAGCGTCGGGCGGGGGCTGGCACCGTCACGTATCGGCTGCGCGACTGGTTGCTCAGTCGGCAGCGATTCTGGGGTTGCCCGATCCCGGTCATCCATTGTCCATCATGTGGCGAGGTGCCGGTGCCCGACGATCAACTACCCGTCGAACTGCCTGATCTACGCGGCGCTGACCTTGCACCCAAGGGTGTGTCTCCGCTGGCGGGTGAGGCGGCCGCCGAGTGGCGCAACGTGCCGTGCCCCCAATGCTGTGGCCCCGCTGAACGCGACACCGACACCATGGACACCTTCGTGGATTCGTCCTGGTATTTCTACCGCTACCTGTCACCGAATGATGACACCCGGGCGTTCGATCCCGCCGAGGTGAGTGCCTGGATGCCGGTAGATCAGTACGTCGGTGGGGTGGAGCACGCCATCCTGCATCTGCTGTATATGCGATTCTTCGCCCATGTGCTGCACGACCTCGGCCTTATCGACTTCAACGAACCGATGCGGCGACTACTCAACCAAGGCCAGGTCATCAACCAGGGCAAGGCGATGAGTAAATCGCTTGGCAACGGAGTGGATCTGGGCAAACAGATCGACGCCTACGGTGTGGACGCGGTACGGCTCACCATGGTGTTTGCCAGCCCACCCGAAGATGACATCGACTGGGCCGACGTGTCGCCCGCGTCGAGTCTGAAGTTCCTACAGCGGGCGTACCGACTGGCCACTGAGGTGCTGAGCGCTCCCGGTGCCGACCCGGCCACCGGCAATATCGAACTGCGCCGCGCCACGCATCGAGCCATCAAGGCGGTCACCGATTTGGTGGCTATCGGGCGGTTCAATGTCGCAGTGGCCCGCGTCATGGAGTTGGTGAACGCCACCCGCAGGACGCTGGACGCCAACCCCGCCGCCGGAGCCGATGCGGCGGTACGTGAGGCGGTCGGATTCGTGGCACAGGCGCTGTCGCTGGTGTCGCCGTACGTCGCCGAGGAGATGTGGGAACTGCTGGGTTACGCCCCGTCCATCGCCAATTCGGTGTGGCCAGTCGCTGATGAAGCGCTGTTGGCCAATGACACCGTGGTGATGGTGGTGCAGGTGCAGGGCAAAGTACGCGCCAAGCTGGAGGTGCCGGAAGCTATCACCGAACCCGAGGCTACCGAGTTGGCGTTGGCCGATCCCGCCGTAGTGCGGGCGCTCGACGGTCGTGCTGTGGCGAAGGTGATCGTCCGGTTGCCGAAGATGGTATCAATCGTCCCAGCGTGATCGGGGCGACCTACACGACGGTCAACGGGTCGGGTTCATCCTTTGCCAACTGTGGCAGGGGGTGGGCCACCGCGAGCCGTATCGCGTCGCCGGCTATCAGCGCCGCCAGGCCGATACCAAGTATCAGCAGTAGCGGGTTTGCTGAGAGGAAGATAAGCACCATGGCCACCAGGATCGGGGCGAGGTAGCGCAATGCCCAGCCGATGTAACCGCCGAAACTGGGCATCTTCACGCCGCGCTCTTCGGCCACCGATTTCACCATGAAGTTGGGGCCGTTGCCGATGTAGGTGAGTGCGCCACAGGTGACGGCTCCCAGGCTCACCGCAGTGAGGTACAGTTGCGGCACTCCGGCCACCAGTGGTTCGCCGGGCAAAGTGAGCTGGGTGGACATCTCGAAGAACGTCAGATACGTCGGGGCGTTGTCGAGCATACTGGAGAGCGCCCCGGTGAAGCCGAACAGGGTGTATTCGTTCAGCGGTAACTGTCCGGCATGGGCGCGCAGAAACTCCAACGCCGGGATCATGGTGAGGAAGATGCCGACGAACAAAACCGCCACCTCGGCAATGGGGTGCCAGGTGAACTCGTTGTCTTGCACCCGTATCGCGCGATCTCCGATGAAATATGACGCCGCCGCCGCGCCAAGTTGTACCCCGATCTTCAACCAGGTGTAGTCGCCGAGCAGCGCGACCGAGCCGATGATGACGGCGAACCAAACGATATTGAGCTTGCCGTGCAGTGACAGTGGCGGTGAACTCGCTTCTTCCCAGGCGATAGCGAACTCGGATTCCTTTGAGTAATAGAGCCGTTCCTGGCCGTAGTAGGTGAGAAGCAACAGTGTTCCGATGAACAGCCACTCTGCCCACATGCTGAATGTCCAGGCGAACGGCACCCCGCGCATCAAGCCGATGTACAACGGCGGGTCACCGAGTGGGGTGAGTAAGCCGCCGCAGTTCGCCACTAGCAAGATGGCGAACACCACGGTGTGTACCTTGTATTCGCGTTCCCGGTTGATGTTCAGTAGCGGACGGATGAGCAGCATCGCCGCGCCCGTGGTGCCGATGAAGCTCGCCAACGCGCCGCCGATGGCCAAGATGATGGTGTTGTTACGTGGGGTGGCCTGGATGTCACCGGCCACGAACAAGCCGCCGGAGACGACGTACAGGCTGAACAGTAACGCGATGAACTGGGCGTACTCCTCAAGCGAGTGCAACACCAGGTGATGATCGACGCCAAACCAGATCCATATCGCCACCGGCACGCCGAGCAACAATGCGACGGCGAGTTTTACTGAGTTACGTTCCCAGGCGTGATGTGTGGCCGGGATGAGTGGTGCGACGGCGATAGTGCCAAGCATCACCACGAACGGCAGCAGTCCCCACCAGGGAATATCCATATACAACTCCTTCATGAAATACCCATCGAGTCTGCCATATGTAGGCGGGAAGGGGCATCTTGGCGATCCTCAACGAAGGCTTGTGCGACCGCCTGCCGCCGGTCAAGCGGTTATCCACAGTCCGCCAGAAGATGAAAAGTTATCCACAGTTTCAGATTCGTTGGCCGGTTTGGTGTTTTTTGCACTAGAGACAGGGCGTGGAACCATGGATGGACGATGACACAGAACTGAGCGTTCCGGCAGCGGCTGATTTCACCGACCGTAGGCTTGGCCGAGTACGGGCAGGTGGTCAGCCGTTACCACTGCCCGAGCGAGAAATCCCCGTGGCAAGCGCGAGTGCGGGGTTACGGGCCGCTGCGGTGTTCGTACGGGAGCATGTGGCGGTCGTCGGAGTGATAGGTGCGGTGGCGGCGGTGTTCACCGCCACTCAACTGTTTGGAGCCCGCACCACCGAAGTGCCGCTCACTCCGAGCGTGATTAGCGAAACCCCCGTTGTCTCGGCATCGCCCACCCCGGTGCCGACAATTGTGGTGCATGTGTTGGGTGCGGTGGTCGAACCTGGGGTGGTGGTGTTGCCGGAGGGTGCTCGGGTGCATGATGCCATCGCGGCGTGTGGTGGGCTTACGGCAGCGGCCGATCCCGGCGAACTGAACATGGCCCAGGTGCTTTTTGACGGGGCACAGTTGGTGATCGGGGTGCAGGGAAACCCGCGTGGTGAAGTCAACGGCGGGTCGGGAGGAGCCTCGCTTGGCGGAACTACTGGCGGCAACACCAGCGGGGCGAGCACTCGGCTCAATCTGAACACCGCGACCCAGGCCCAGTTGGAGACCCTGCCCGGGGTTGGGCCGGTGACCGCGCAACGTATCATCGCGTGGCGTGAACAACATGGCCGGTTCACCGCCGCGGCAGAGCTACAGGAGGTCAGCGGTATCGGGGTGAAGACTTATGCGCAACTCGAACCCTACGTCAGCGTCTGAGAGCGCCGACCTGCGGCTGGTCGGCGTGGCGGGTGCGGTATGGGCGGCCACTTGGGCCGCCTGTCAGGGTTGGTGGTGGGCCATGGCCGTGGCGGTAGCGGCGCTCAGCGCCGGGGTGGTGTCGTGGCGGGGCCGCCGTTTGGCGGTGCTGGCTGCCGCCGTCGCCGCCATGGTGGCGTTGGGGCTGGCGACGCTGCTGGTGTGGTTTCGCACCACTGGGCCGACAGCGGTGTTCGCCAGGGAGCAAGCCGTGGTCGAAGCGGTGCTTGATGTCAGCGGTGATCCGGTGACATACCCGGCGCGAGGAGTATTGCCAGCTCGCACTCTGGCGCGGGCCACGCTGACGCGGGTGGATGCTCGTGGCACCCGGTACGACACTTCACAGCCGGTGACGCTGCTGTTGGCAGATGCGGAGAGCGTGGTGGCGGGGCAGCGGATTCAGGTGCAGGCCCGTGCCACCCCGGCAGAGGTGGGTGACGGGGTAGCCGCCGTGCTGCGGCAAATCGGCCCGATTACCGTGCTTGATGAACCTGGGGTGGGTGACCGGGCGGTGAACGGCCTCCGTACGGGGCTACGTGACGCGATGTCGTGGAGTAGCCCGGAGCAGGCCGGGTTGGTGCCCGCGCTGGTGGTGGGTGACGTGTCTCGGTTGCCGAGTGCGCTGGTGGAGGCGTTCCGTGCCACCGGGTTGTCGCACCTGACGGCGGTGAGCGGCACCAACCTGACACTGATGTTGGCGTTTGTGCTGCTGCTCGCACGATACGCGGGGGCGCGGGGTTGGGGGTTGCGCGGCATCGCCATGGGGTGCGTGGCCGGGTTTGTGCTGCTCTGCCGTGGCGAGCCGAGCGTGCTACGGGCGGCGGCGATGGGCACGGTGGCGCTTTCCGCCACCGGAGTGGCGCGTGACACCAGACGCGGGGTGCGGCAATTATCCGTAGCGGTGAGCGCGCTGCTGCTCATAGATCCCTGGTTGTCGCATTCTTGGGGGTTTGCGCTGTCGGCCAGTGCCACCGGCGGCATCGTCTGGTGGGCGGGGCGTTGGCAGCGGGCATTGACCAACTGGTGTCCGGCTTGGTTGGCCGAGGCGGTGGCGGTACCGTTGGCCGCCCAATTGGCGACGCAACCGTTGGTGACGGCACTCAACGGGCAGGTGTCGTTGGTCGGCCTGCTGGCGAACCTCGCCGCCGGGCCTTTCGTCGGCCCGGTGACGGTGCTCGGGCTAGTGGCTACGTTGGCGTCGCTGATCTCGTCGTGGCTGGCCAACGCGCTGGGGTGGGTGGCGGGCTGGTGTGTGCAACCCATCATCTATGTGGCCCAGATCGGGGCAGAACTGCCAGGTGCGGTGTGGCAGGTGGGTGGTGCCGTGACGACGATTGTGGTTGTCGCGGCGGTGTCATTGGGCATCGCCAGGGCAATGCCTTGGGTGTTACTACGTCCGGTGGCCAGTGTGACGGCGGTGGCGCTGCTGGTCGGGGTGGTGTGGGTGCGGCTGCCGACACCGGGGTGGCCGGGGGATTGGGCGGTGGTGTTCTGCGATGTGGGCCAGGGTGATGCCACCGTGCTACGTGGAGAGGACGGCGCGGTGGTGCTGGTAGACGGCGGCCCCGACCCTGCCGCGCTGCACGGCTGCCTCGACTCCCTGGGGGTGAGTGCGCTTTCATTGGTGGTGCTCACGCACCAACATGCCGACCACCTGGCCGGGTTGGCCGGGTTGGGTGAGCGTTATCGG
>JAIRRM010000193.1 GCA_031255975.1 Propionibacteriaceae bacterium
CCGTCCAGCAACCAGGAGACGGCACCGACGAGCTTGGGATCAACCTCCACCCGATCAAGCAGCCAGGAGGTGCCGCTGGGAGGTACCCCACGCCCAGGGGCCGCCGCAGCCCCGCCAAAAACCAAGCGGATGGGCTGCCCCTCGCCCGTACCGGCAGCGCGCAGTGCCTTCAAGCCCTCGGTGTGAGTGGCCCCCGCCGCAGTGTCGGCGTATTGTCCCAGCGCGGCGGCCACCGCCCGTTCCCAGCCCCGCTCCACCCGCAGCGCCTCGCCGAGCGGCTTGCCGAATCCGTCCCGCGGGTCTACGGATTGTAGCGTCTGCCGCAACGCCGCCACCCGTCCGCCAAGTGCCGCCGCCAATCGGGTGGCCTCGGTGAGGGCGGTGGCGGACTCCCGCAGCGCGTTCGCGCGGACAGTGGTCTCCTCACGACGCCGCGCCAACTCGGACTCTGCCGTGGCTCGCACCTGCGACACCGGCAACGTCACCCGCTGCGCGGTCGCCAACTCTGCCTGCGCAGCCTCGAATCGGGCCAATGTATCCTGCGAGCGCACCGCCAAGCGTTCCGCCTCCTCAGCCCCGGCATCCAACCTGGCCTGGAGCGCGGTGGCCTGCGCCACCAACCGTGACATACCATCGCGGCGATCAGCGGCGGCCTTACGAGCAGCGGCATACGCGGCTTCGGCGGCCACCAACTCCCCAGCAACACGGGCATGGTCACGCTCCGCATCCGCCAACACCTCGGCGGCGGCACTCACCGCCAACTCCATCCGCTGCTGCTCCTCCCGGGCCGCGACGGCATCCGCGTCCATGGCGTCCAAGTCGCGTCCGGCCAAAGGCAACTGCTGCTGTTCGGCGGCTCGCAGCCGTTCCGCCGCAATAGACATGGTGGCGTGTACCCGTTCCCGTAGCCCCGATAATCCGTACCAGGTCTCCTGCACGGCGGAGAGCGTCGGTACCGCCACGGCTATCGCGGCCTCCGCGTCCATCTCGGCGGTACGCGCGGCATGCAACACCGCCTCAGCACTGGCACGGGCAGCGGCCAACGCGGCCTCGTCTGCCAACTCCGCCTCAAACTCCTGCGTGGCGCGAGCCAAGTCGTCGGCCAGCAACCGGGCTTTCGCGTCGCGCAGTTCCGCCTGAATAAGCTGTGCTCGCCGCGCCACCTGCGCCTGCCGCCCCAGTGGTTTAAGCTGCCTGCGTACCTCGCCGATGAGGTCGGTGAGTCGCTCCAAGTTGGCTTGAGTGGCCTCCAGTTTGCGCTGCGCCCGCTCCTTGCGCCGACGATGCTTCAGCACTCCGGCGGCTTCCTCGATGAACACCCGGTGTTGCTCGGGGGTGGCGGAAAGGATGGCGTCCAACTGCCCCTGTCCCACGATGACGTGCATCTCACGCCCCATGCCGGTGTCGGAGAGTAGTTCCTGCACATCTAGCAGTCGCACCGTCTGGCCGTTGATGGCATACTCGCTGCCCCCGGTACGGAACAGGGTGCGCGAAACCTTCACCTCGGAGTAATCGATGGGCAACGCGCCGTCGGAGTTATCGATGGTGAGAGTTACCTCGGCGCGACCCAATGCCGGACGGCTTGCGGTGCCCTGAAAGATGACGTCGCTCATCTGGCCACCGCGTAGACTCTTGGCTCCCTGCTCCCCCATCACCCACGCGAGCGCGTCTACGATGTTTGACTTGCCGGAGCCGTTAGGGCCAACGATGGCGGTGATGCCCGGCTCAAAGGTGAGATGGGTCGCCGACGCGAACGACTTGAACCCTTTGAGGGTAAGTGTTTTCAGGTACACGTCGGTGATGCCTTCAGGTGCGGATCCCGTGGTTGGTTTCGCCGGGCTCAACCAACGTGGGATGACAAAAATCCTCGGAAGGTCAGTCTACCGGGTACGTCTTAGTTGTGGTCGCCGCTGCCGTGATCGGCGACGATGCCCCACCAGCCTTTCGGAACGCCCAGAGCTTGTTCACCACAAAGTTCACCGGGGTGGAAGCCAGTACGCCGAACAGCTGCGCCCAAAGCTCGCGGGAACGCCAGGTGCCTATTGCCTCGAACGGCGGGTCGGGCAGGTAGATCGGCGAGTTCGGGTGAGTGAACAGGATCTGTAGTCCCAGCCCGATGGTAGCGGCGGCCGTCCCGGCTCCCAGGAAGGGCCAGAAGTCGCGCCACCAGCTTCGTCCGGTTTTGTCGAAGGTGAGACGACGATTGAGGCAGTAGTTCCAGACATTCGCCACGGCAAACGACACCACGAGCACCACGTTGCGATAGCGCACCCAGAAATCGGTGCCCGGGATATTGATGATCGGCTGGTCGGCGTACTCGGGGCCGTTGTGCAGTTTATGCAGCAGCACCATCACCGCCATATTCACCAACACTCCGGAGCCGCCCACCAGGCCAAACTTGATGAATTGCCAGGCGACATGCTTGAAGCGGTAGCCCGCGGATTCCGGGGGTGCTGCGGCATCGGTCATCACGGTGGTCACCTTTCCCTCGGTGGCTGACAAATAGCGCATAGATACGACGAGCGCCCCAAAAACGGGTGCCGCTCAATGGGCGCACCGCAGCGGTCGCAGGGCTCGGCCGCGCGGCCATATACGTGTAGTTGCCGAGCGAAGTACCCAGACGAGCCGTCGATACCGACGTACAGCGCGTCGAAACTGGTGCCACCTGCCGCGATGGATGCCAGCAGTACTTGCCGTGCCGCCTCCAGTAGCCGGTTGATGGCGGCGATGCCCAGCGTGTTAGCCGGGGTGTCGTAGCGGATTTCCGCCAACCACAGCGCCTCGTCGGCGTAGATGTTGCCGATGCCGGATACCACCTGCTGATCCAGCAACACCCGTTTAATCGCCGAACGCTTACCCGCGATGACTCGCGCCACCGCCGCCTGGTCGAACTCCGGGTCAAGCGGATCGAGGGCGATGTGTGCCACCTCCGGCGGCAGTTCCGCGCCACCCACCGACACCGACAACCCGCCAAACATCCGCTGATCCACAAACCGCAGTTGCCGCCCGTCGTCTAGCCCCATGATGACCCGGGTGTTGCGCACCAGCGGCGCGTCCGGCGCGTCCACTCGGAATTGGCCGCTCATGCCCAGATGTGCCAGCAGCGCGTCGGTGTCCTCGAACGGTAGCCACAGGTATTTGCCACGCCGGGCTGGCACGGCGAACACCCGTCCCACCATGGTGGCGGCGAAGTCGTCTGGGCCGGCCCAATGCCGCCGTACTGGCCGCTCATGCAGCAACGCCACCCCGGTGACACTACGACCGGTGATATGTGAGGCCAATCCGCGACGGATGGTCTCTACCTCTGGAAGTTCAGGCATGGGTCAAGCTCAACTGGTTTGGCGCGGCTACGAATCTCAGGCTTCGAACTGGTAACCCTCGGCCTCCAAGGCCCGGGCGGCGTTCTCGGCGGCGATCTGCTCCGCGTGCTTCTTGCTGTGGCCACTGCCCGGCTGGAAACCGCGCTCACCAATCACGACCCACGCGGTGAAGGTCTTGTCGTGATCGGGGCCGGATTCGCTCATCTCATAGCCGAGGCTACCCAGTCCGTTGGCGGCCACCAACTCCTGCAACGCTGTCTTCCAATCCAACCCGGAGCCCAACTCCACCGCCTCGTCCACCACCGGACGGAACACCGCGTCTACCAGACGACGGGCACCGGCGGTGTCGGTTATGTAGGCGGCTCCGATGAGCGCCTCCATGGTGTCGGCGAGGATGGACGTCTTGTCGGCCCCATGAGTAGAAATCTCGCCTTTGCCCAGCTTCACCATCGCCCCGACATCGTGGGCACGAGCCACGTCTCCCAGACTGACCGCACTCACCACGGCGGCGCGTAGTTTCGCCAACCGCCCCTCTGGAAAATCCGGGTACGCACGATACAGATATTCGGTGACCACGATGCTGAGCACGGCATCGCCTAAGAACTCCAGCCGTTCATTGTTTGGAATCTGACCATGCTCGTAAGAGTATGAGCGGTGCGTTAACGCGAGGTCGAGCAACTCCGGCTCGATGCGCACATCGAGACCTTCCAACAGCTCCAGAAAAGCTGGCATGGGGGCAGCCGGGAGGCTCAGACCTCTACCTCGATCACCTGGCGCATCTTGTCCTTCTCACCGTATTGGCCACATTCGGGGCAGACGGTGTGAGACGGATGCTTCGCCCTGCAAGCCGGGTTGGCGCACACGCTCAGGGTGATCGGAGCAGCCTTGAACTGCGAACGCCGCGAACGGGTGTTGCTGCGGGACATCCTGCGCTTCGGGACTGCCACTGTTCTCTCCTTACCTCCGCGCCCCACCCTTGGCGGTGAAGACGCACCTCGCGCCCAACGGCGCAAGCCAGCCTGACGATTATATGCGGCGGTTTATAGATTCGCCAACCGCTCGACTCACACCATATTTATGAAAGCATTGTGTAGCTATATTTACGTGATGTCGGCCTGGATACGTCCAATATGTGGACTCGATTCGACAATTTGCACCACTTCCGGTTGACTTATCGTAAATAACGCAACACATACGTTTCGTAAAGCCCTAAAACGGGTGCTCAAGTCAAGGTAGGAAGTGGCAGATGAACCGGAACCGCATTCTGGGTGTCGCGGCGCTGGCGAGTATCGTGGCGGCGCTGGCGGTCTTTCTATTCGTCCCCACCGGCTCCGCGCAAGCTTCCGAAACCAAAACCACCTGGACATCCATCGCCACCGAGATGAACTCCATCCTCGACGAGGCCGTCGCCCTTTTCGATGCCGGAGACCTCAATACCGCTCGTGACCGGGTGAACGACGCCTACTACGGCTATTACGAGGCGAAAGGCTTTGAGAAAGTGGTGATGGCCCACGTCAGCGGCCAATCTGCCACCCAGGCTGAGACGGAGTTCGGTGTCATCAAAAAGGCCATCTCCGCCGGTGCCTCCGGGGCCGCCGACGTGTACTCCCACGTTGCCGCGCTGAAACAGCTACTGCTCGATCAGGCTCGCGCCTTGGATGGCCCCGCCCCCAGTTTCGGGCAACTCTGCTGGAACGCCCTGGTGATTCTGCTCCGTGAGGGTGTGGAGGCCATCTTGGTGTTGGGCGCGATCATCGCGTACCTGGTGAAATCCGGCCAGCGCGAAACCCTGCCCACCATCTACGCCGGGGCCGGTTTCGCCGTCGCCGCCTCCATCGGGCTGGCCGTCGCCATCAACGCCATCACCGCGCTCGCCGGTGCCAGCCAGGAGGTCATCGAAGGCGTCACCATTCTGGGTGCCGTCGTGATGCTTATCTGGGTATCAAACTGGATCGCCCAGAAGGCCAGCGCCTCCGCCTGGACGGCCTACATCCAAGAGCGCACCGCGACATCGTTGGCATCCGGCTCCGTCACAGCCCTAGCGGCGGTCAGCTTCCTGGCCGTGTTCCGCGAGGGAGCCGAGGTGATTTTGCTGTTCCAGGCGCTGCGGATGCAGGCCGGGACGCTGACCGCCCCGCTGTGGCTGGGCGCGGGGCTGGGGTTCGTGGCGCTCGTGGTGGTGTATCTCGCCATTCGGGTGCTCTCCCTGCGCATTCCGTTACGGCCCTTCTTCCTCGTCACCTCAGCCCTGTTGGCGCTGATGGCGCTCACTTTCGCCGGTTCCGGCATCGCCGAACTGCAAGAGGGAGACGTACTCCCGACCACTCTCGTCAGCGGCGTACCTCACATCGACTGGTTGGGCGTTTACCCGACAGTAGAGACGCTCAGCGCCCAAGGATTCGTCCTGGTCATCATCACCGGCCTGGCGCTACGAGCGCTGCACAAAACACGTACTCAAGAAAAAACACAACAGAAGGAAACAATGATATGACCCGACACATCAAAGCAGCGGCTTTCGCTATCGCCGCCACCTTGCTGCTCAGCCTGAGCGCATGCAGCGACGACACCACCACGCCATCAGAGAACACCACTACCACCGATGTTCAGATACCCGGCCCCGACGACGATGGTGCCGCCGGTTTCACCGAATACCCGATCGGTGAGCCGCTGAGTCTGTTCCCGCTGGAGGTGGCCGCCGTCTACTTCCAGCCCGTAGACATGGCACCCGCCGGGATGGGCCTCGCAGCCGCCGAATCCGACATGCACATGGAAGCCGATGTCTCTGCGGCGGCGGGCAACGAACTGGGCTATGGCGTCGGTGACTTCGTACCGGGGTTGACCGTCGATTACACCATCATCGACACCGATGGTGGCAAGGTTGCCGCCTCCGGCACCTTCATGCCGATGAACGCCTCAGACGGCCCGCATTACGGCGCGAACATCGCGCTGCCGAACGCCGGGATCTACCTGGTGCGCTTCACCATCAAGTCGCCGGAGGACACCGGCACCGTGCTGCACATCGATCCCGAGACCGGCGTCACCGGGCACTTCTGGAGCGAGCCCATCGTTGCCGAGTGGGAGTTTGATTACGTGCCGCGCGAGTGGTGAGCGTAGCGAACCCGTATAGGAAACTCACATGCTGAGCCAACTGGTACAGGTTGTTGCCGGGGCCGCCCCCGCCGTTGCCGTACTCGCCCTGCTGGGCGCGTGGGCTGCGGAGGCGGTGCCCGGTGGCACCATCTCCCTCCGCCGGGGTACGACGGTGGGTATATTCGGTGCCGGGGTGCTGGTGCTGCTCCGGGAGACAACCCGTCTTGTCAACCGCGAACTGGTCACCTTCAGCGCCGTCAGCATCGCCGTGGTGCTGGAACTGGTGTTGCTGGCGCTGGTGTGGACGCGGTGGGTCGTGCCCAAAGAAGGCTCCATTTCCACCGCCGGTGACCCGGAAGCCGACCGACCAAATGGGCCGCAACGCTTGGCCGCCATGGTCAGCGGCGCTATCTGCGCACTCGTCATGTTCACCGCGCTACCTAGCGTGCTGTTGCAGTTGACCGGTTTCATCGTGCCGGGACAGCCGGTGTTCACCACGGCGACGTTGGCTCGCGTGGTCGGCTTTATCGCCGGGGCAGTACTCGTAGGGGTGACGGGAGCAATGCTGCTACGGGCAGCCCAAGGTGCCCCTAGATTGGTTGTCTCCATCGCGCTCAGCGTCGGCATCGGCGTACTGCTGGTCTCGCAGGGGGTAACCCTCACTCAGGTGGCCGTGGCCCGCACCTGGTTACGACTGCCAACCGCGGCCTTCAAGGCGCTGATTTGGGCCATCAATCAGCAAGGACTCATACTGCCGCCGCTGCTGTTCATCGCACTGGCGGCTCCACTGTGGCGTTGGCGCGCCAACCGCACCGGAGCGCGGGCCGACACTACCGGTGATCCGAAAGGCAGGCTCGCGAAGGCCGCCGCCAGACGACGGCTCACCGCTGCGAAGCTGGCGTTGCTCGGGGTGGGGGCCATCCTGCTCACCGTCACCGCGGGGGCGGCAATAGCCAACCACAAACCCGAACTGTCTGACCCCGAGCCGTACGACATCGTAGGCACCCAGGCCATCATCCCGTTGAGTGCCGTCAACGACGGCCACCTGCACCGTTTCGAGTACACCACCTCGACCGGGGTCACCGTACGGTTCATCGTGGTGCAGAAGAACGCCGTCGCCTATGGTGTCGGGCTGGACGCCTGCGAGATCTGCGGTGCCACCGGCTACCTGGAGCGCGCCGGGCAAATCATCTGTCGGCTGTGCGATGTGGTGATAAACATCGCCACCATCGGTTTCAGGGGTGGGTGTAACCCGATCCCACTGGATCACACGATCATTGACGGGGCGATAGTCATCGATCTGGCGGATCTGGAGCAGGCCGCTCCGGTGTTCTCCTAAACCAGTAACCCCAGGGGACGGGAACCGAGGTCTGAACCACATGTTTTGGCGGCTTATCCGGCGGGCGCTCACCCGTAGGCGCGGCGGACGAATATTGCTCGCCGCCACCACCGCGCTCGGTAGCTGTGTAGCTACGGCGATGCTCGCCGTCATGTTCGACATCGGCGACAAGGTGAACCAGGAACTCAGCACCTACGGCGCGAACATCGTGGTGCAACCCCGCAACGCCGCCATCCTGGGGCAGTTCTACGATCTAGGCGAGAACGTCTCCGGGCCGGGGTTGGCTGAAAGCCAGGTGGCGAACATCAAGACGATCTTCTGGGCGTTCAACATCGTGGGGTTTTCACCGTTTCTGACCGCTCCGGTGATCATCGACGGTGCCGCCGTGGAGGTCGTCGGCACCTGGTTCGATCGGCATCTCGAACTACCGACCGGCGAGCACGCTATGGCTGGAGTGATCGGGTTACGCAGCTGGTGGAGCGTTGAGGGCGGTTGGATTTCGGATGACGATGACGACTTGGCGCTGGTGGGCACCACCCTGGCAACCCGTAGCGGCATCAGTTTGGGCGACACCATCACCGCCACTCCCGGCAACGACGACGGCAATCCCGTAAGCCTTCGGGTGGCAGGCATCATGCGCACCGGTGGCGCAGAAGACGAGCAGATCTTCACCACTCTGGCTACCGCGCAGCGACTGACGAACCGCCCCGGCGAAGTCGACCGTATCGAGGTTTCCGCGCTCACCACCCCGGATAACGACCTCGCCCGCCGCGCGGCGCGCAACCCCCAGGCGTTATCCGTAACCGATTGGGAGACGTGGTACTGCACCGCGTACGCCTCCGCCATCGCCTACCAGATCGAGGAGGTCATTGATGGCGCGGTGGCGAAACCGGTGCGCCAGATCACCGAGTCGCAGGGGATGATACTTACCAAAACCCAATTGCTGATGCTGCTGGTCACCGTGCTGGCGCTGTTCGCCGCCGCCCTCGGCATCGCCAATCTGGTGAGCGCCGCGGTGATGGAGCGCGCCACCGAACTGGGGTTGCTCAAAGCGATAGGTGCCTCCAATGGCGCGGTGGTCATGCTGGTGCTGGGTGAACTGCTCGCGGTGGGTCTTGCCGGTGGTGTGGCGGGCTTTTTGGCCGGTCTCGCCGCCGCCCAGGCCATCGGGCAGATGGTCTTCGGCTCGTACATCGCGTTGCGGGGCGCGGTGGTGGCACTGGCCGCGCTGCTAGTCACTTTGGTCGTATTACTGGGCTCGCTGCCCGCCGTACGCCACTTGCTACGGCTCGACCCGGCGGAGGTGCTACACGGCAGATGAGCACCACCAAAGGCACTTTCCGCGCGGCTATGCTGGCCCGTTCACTCACCAGACGGCGCTCCCGGGTCGTCATCGCCGTACTGGCCGTCGCCATCGGCGCGGCGACCATGTTCTCTTTGAGCACCATCGCCATCGACATCCCCAAACATCTGGCGCTCGACATTCGCAGCGTCGGCGCGAACCTGCTGGTTTCCCCGTCGGAGACGGACACCATGTCCCAGCAGGTCGTAGCCGATGTCACCGCGGCACTCCCCGACGGTTCCGTGGTGGCCCGCGCCGGGTTCCGTTTCGAGACGGTACGGATCAATCAGCAACCGTTCATCGCGGCGGGTACCGATATGGCCGATGCCCAGAGCGTGAAAGGTTACTGGAGCGTGGATGGCGACTGGCCCGAACATCCCGGCGAGGTGCTGCTCGGCACAGAGGTGGCCGAATGGGTGGGGTTGCGGGTCGGTGACCCACTCACGCTCAGCTACGACGACGAGACACTGCGGCTACGACTCACCGGCATCGCCGATACCGGCGGCAACGAGGATGCCCTGGTGGTGCTGAGCATGGACGATCTGGAAACACTCACCGGCAGCGGTGCGGTAGTACACCTGGCGGAGTTCTCGGTGGCGCTGGACGCGACCACTCTGGAGGCTGTGGCGGCGGCGATAACCGCGCAGGTGCCGTACGCCACCGCAGCGGTGGTGCAGCGGCTCGCCCGTTCCGAGGCTGACGTGTTGGCCATGCTACGTTCGCTGCTGAGCATCATCT
The DNA here is from genome assembly GCA_031255975.1 of Propionibacteriaceae bacterium. Taxonomy (GTDB): domain Bacteria; phylum Actinomycetota; class Actinomycetes; order Propionibacteriales; family Propionibacteriaceae; genus WRGV01. The sequence continues at coordinate 9,830 of JAIRRM010000193.1, forward strand.
CGGTGGTGGTGTTGGCCCTCACCATGATCGGGGTTTCCACCACGATGGCGGCGGTGGTCTCGGAGCGGCGTACCGAGATCGGGCTGCGTAAGGCGCTGGGGGCGGGCGACGCGGAGGTGGTCGCCGAGTTCATGGGCGAAGCGCTGGTACTGGGCGCGCTAGGCGGGCTGCTCGGGGTGGGCACGGGGTACCTGCTTGCCCAGTATGTCAGCCAGCAGGTTTTCGCCCGTCCCGTCGCTTTTACGCCCTGGCTGGCCGCCGCGACGTTCGCCGCAGCGCTGTTAACCACCTGGGGTGCCGGGCTGTTGCCGGTGCGCAAGGCCGCCACCATAGACCCGGCGATCGTACTCAGGGAGGAATGAGGCGCACATGACGGACACAACCATCGTTGCCATGACCGAGGTGACCAAGGCGTACGGCGAACTGCGGGCGCTGGACGCGGTGAGCCTCACCGTCGCCGCAGGCGAGTGGGTGGCCATCGTCGGGCCGAGCGGTTCGGGAAAAACCACGCTGATGAACATAGTCGGGTGCCTTGACCGTCCCACAGACGGCACCGTGCTGCTGGGCGGAGTGGATGTGACGCGCTGCGCGGCGGCCGAACTGACCCAAGTACGCCGGGAACAGGTAGGGCTGGTGTTCCAGCGTTTCCATCTGATCCCGCATCTGAACGCGCTGGAGAACGTGATGGTGGCGCAGTACTACCACTCGCTGCCTGATGAAGCAGAGGCGATGGCCGCACTCACCAAGGTGGGGCTGGCCGGACGGGCACACCACCTGCCCTCGCAACTCTCCGGCGGCGAGCAGCAGCGGGTGTGCATCGCGCGGGCGCTCATCAACGACCCGGCGCTGGTGCTGGCCGACGAGCCCACCGGTAACCTGGACGCCGCCAACGCCCAGGCGGTGATGCGGTTATTCCGCGAACTGCACGAACAGGGCACCACGTTGATGGTGGTCACCCATGACCCCAAGGTGGCGGCCCTCAGCGAACGCGAGATCGTGCTGGATCACGGCCGCATCGAACGAGAGGAGTTTCATGTCCAAAGTTAAGATACGGCACGCTCAGGCGACGCTGGGATTGGCGGCGTTGGCATCCCTTGTCGGGTGCTCACAGGGATTCGACGCCACGCTGCCGTTGGCGGACGGGGTATTCCAGGCCGTCAGCGAACCGGATGAGGACGGCGCGGTGGGGAGCATCACGATAACCATCACCGACGGAGCCGTGATAGATGCGGTTTTTGTGATGATCCAGCGGGATGGCACCGTAAAGGATGAGAGCTATGGCACCGGTGTCGACGCGACAGTGACCAACTCCGAGTACTACACCAAGGCCCAGCTCGCGGTGGCTGCCTGCGAGGTGTACGCGCGACAGTTGGTGGAGGTGGGCGATCCGGGCGAGGTGGATGTGGTCGCCGGAGCCACCTGGGCGCACGGGCAGTTCGTGGAAGCCGCCGAGGAGGCGTTACGGCAGGCGCAACAAGTCGCTTCCCAAAGCGGCAAATGAGCGCCGAACACGCTCTGTCGAATGACGCCGCCGAAGCCGCCGATACGGTTTACGGCACCGATTCGGTGTTCTCCTGGATGGCCATGGGCACCACCGTCA
>JAIRRM010000199.1 GCA_031255975.1 Propionibacteriaceae bacterium
TGTTCGTATGGGTTGACCGGTCGTCAGGCCGAGGGCGCGCTACTGGACGCCGGAATCGTGACGAACCGCAACTCGGTTCCCGCAGACGTAAACGGTGCCTGGTACACCAGCGGTGTGCGCATCGGCACCCCGGCACTCACCACCCGGGGGTTGGACGAGGCCGACTTCGACCAGGTGGCGGAGTTGATCGTCGCGGTATTGCGCACCACCAAACCCGCCATTGGGCCGAACGGCGCTCCCAGCAAGGCGAAATACGCAAGTGACACCCAAGTTGCCGCCCGGGTACGGGCGGAGTGCGACGAACTACTCGCCGCGCACCCGCTGTATCGCGGGCTCGCCGTGTGAGCCAGCTCTCCGACACTTGCGCGCCTCATGGCACGGAACCTGCGGTACCGGTAAGCCAAAGTGGGAAGTTTGCCTGCTGCTCGGCAGCCTAGTTTGTCGAAACCGACGGGCACACGACCTCGCCGGGGTCGAACCAGGGCAGCCCCGGCACGCCAAAACCCACCACCTAGCGCCCCCAGGTGGTTAACCCATCTCCACAGGGTCTAGCCGGTTGAGGTATCCTCCGGCTCGGTTCCCTCATGAGTCGTCGGCTCGGTGGTCGGTGGCTCGGTAGTGGGCGCACTCGTCGTCGGCTCGGTGGTCGGTGGCTCGGTAGTAGGCTCATCCGTCGGCTCGGTCACGGTGGGCTCGTCCGTCGGCTCGGTAGCTTCGGTGGTACTTGGAGCGGTGGTGGGCTGGGTAACGGTGCTCGTCGGCGGTGCGGTGAAACCCTCCAGATGTCCGACAATGAACAACCGTTGCCAACTCCGCGACTTGTCGGGGTACTGCATACAGGTGATGATGATTAGCCGCCCTGGTTCGTCACGCCAAAACTCCGGGTAGGAACCAAGCTGGTCACCATCTACCAACGTATAGCTGTCGGCGACGTAGCGCGTTCCGTTCACCTGGATGATGTCACCGGGGGCCAATGACCAGGTGCCCTTGTAGATGTCCATGAGGTAGTTGCCGGGGGCATGACCAGGGGTGAGCACCGAGTGGGTTATCAGATATACGGTGCCCTGCGAAGCCTGCGGCAGGTCAACACCACGGTTGCGAACCCGGAACACGCCGCGGAAGTTCGGCGGGTTGAGCACGCCGTCCACCTCGTTGACCTCACCGTACGGCACGTTGAGCCCCACCGAATCGACGATGAACCGAGCACCGGAGATCTCCTGCAAGTCAACCCGATTCAGCCATTCTTCGTCGTCGGGGATGGGCTCGTCCGGCTGGACGGCGTTGCCATCCATGTCAACCAAGACATTGCCGGAATTGGTACGCAGCAGTTCCATCACCCCGAGCACCGCACCGACGGCGATGAGTAGTACGCCGACTACGAGCAGCACCCGGTTGAACCAGACGCCACCCTTCTTTTTATGCTCAGAATCCTCATCGAGTTCGTTTACCTCGATGGCGCGGGCAGCCGGAACGGGGGCCTCCGCGGCTTCGGCGGAATCAGCCGTGCCCTCACCAAGCCCATCAAGGTTCTCGGCAGGCTCGGCTATATTCTCAATCGGATCGTTGGTGTTTTCGGACGACATGCGGCCTCCTCGACGTAAAGCTTACTCCGCTTCAACAAGAGATAGCTCACCGTCAATTCCCTGCCCCACTTCGAGGGCGGTAGCATCGAGGGAAACGGCATCCTCCGCTACCGAGTCGGTCGACACCGGCTCATCCTCCAGCTCCGAGTTATCTGCGGCGGGTTCCTCCACCTCTTCGGCCACCATCTCGTCGAAATCGGCGTCGATGTCAGCGGTGGCTTCAGCGATGGCCTCGGACACTCCTTCGGGAGCGGCTTCACCGGTTGCCACCAACATGCCCCGAATGCTGGCCAACTGGGCGTTGATGTTCTGGCGTTTCCCTTCCAACGCCTCGGCCTCGCGGCGGGCCTGCTGCAACAGCACCGTGGCCTCATCGCGGATGGCATCGGCATCGGCGCGGGCCCTGTTCAGCTCCGCCATTCCCTCGGCCCGTAGCGCCGCCGCACGCTCGGAGGCCTCGGCCTGCAGCCGCTCCGTCTCCTGCAACGTCTGCGCCCGCACCGTCTCGGCGGTCTCGCGGGACTGCGCGATGGCGAGCACGGCCCACTCGCCCTGCTGCTGCGCTTCGTCGCGCGCCTGGGCCAACAGCCGGTCGGCTTCCGCCTCGGCACGCCGAGTGATGGCCGCCGCGGTGGCCTTGGCGGTCTCGATGGCTCCCTGCGCGGCCGCCACCGTGGTGGCCGCTTCGATGCCCGCATCCTTGAGGGTGAGTTCTGCCTCGGCACGGGCGTTGCTGAGAATACGTTCGGACGTCACCTGGGCTCGCCCCACCAAAGCGTCGGCTTCAGCGTTGGCCTCCTTCAGGATGATGTCGGCTTTGGCACGCGCCGCCTCCTCGTACTGGCCTAAGCGCTGTTCCACCATATGATTACGCGCGGTCGTCTCGGCCAACTCGCGTTCCATCCGCTCGGTGGCCTGGGCGACCACCTGGCTAGCCTCGGCGATAGCCTCCCGGCGAATACGCTCACTCTCGGTTTCCGCGGCGTTACGAACCAGTTCGGCGTCGGCGGTCATCCGGGTGGCGGTTTCCGCGGCGGTACGCTCAGCGGCGGCGACGATGCGAGAAGCGTGCGACTGGGCGTCGGTTACGACCTGCTGTGCTTCCTGGCGGGTGCGTTCCAGCGTGTCGCTCAGCGCGTCCATCTCGTGCTGTGCGTGAGCCTTACGGCTGGCCAGATCGGCTTCTAGCGAGGCCACCTCGTCACGAATGTAGCCGGTCTTGGCCCTGGTCTGCTCAGCTTCGGCCACCGCAGCGGCCCGAATCTGGTCACCTTCACGACGCAGCGCCTGCCGTATCGCCTCCTGCTCCTGCTTGGCCGCCACTCGGACACCTTCGGCGTCGGCGTGGGCACGGGAGATGATGACCTCTACCTCATGCTGAGCATCGGAACGGATCTTCTCCGCCAAATCTTGGGCCTGCCGTAACAGGTATGCAGCACGGTCACCGCCGGGGTATTGCGACGCCTCAAAATCATCGTAGGACATATGACAGCCTTCCTTTTGTTACGGACGGGGCTCTGACTAGTACGCACGTACTGACAGATATGCCACATACGTACCATATCAGGAGCGCAGCGTTGAAAAGCAAAAGACCACAGCGTGGCGACGGAGGCTGGTTACGGTAATCGTCAGTCGCAGAAGGGAAGCGGTCCGGCATATGCGAACTCCGATTCGTCCTGGCCGAGGAAGCTGACACCGTCTGGGGTTACGTATATGTGCGAGTCTAACCATGGCCCCGGTGTAATGGTTCCGCCGGGGTGGCGCCTCTCCATCTCCGCAAAGGTTCCACTTATCGCCGGAACCCCGCCGATGGAGACGCCGGGGGCAATCTCATCACGCAGCGAAACGCTCCACGCCGTCAAGCTGCGTGGGCTGGCGGCCCCACTGTCATCGGCCTGGAAGGTCAGCATCAGCCCATCCCATACGGCCACCACCTGATACCGGCTGTCCACGGGGTAGGCGCACCCATGGGAGGCGATCCGGTCGGTTGGCTCGCCGAGTATCGGTCGCAGCGCGTCCAACACCTTCTCCTCGGCGGTGCCGAACATATTGCCGAGGATGGCGTAACCGTTTACGGGAATCCGGCCATTCTCGTCTAAAACGCTGGGGACGTTGGGTAGTGCGGTGAGCGAAGCAGCCGGATCATGCGATGGTGCGCCGGTGGATTGCGACCCGGTAGGTGTACCGGGGCCACCATCGTCCGTCGCACAACCGGACACGGCCAGCAACAACACTCCGGTCACTAGGCATAACAGACGACGCATCATACAAGGCTCCGTTGCGAATGGGTCAGGTACAGCATAGCCATCAGACAGCCCGTATTCCGACGGCATCCACTTACTCTGGCGGCTCCGATACGGCCCTGCGTTTACCCCTCGTTCAACACTGAGCGCGTCCCATCGCCTAAGGTCGCAACCCGGCGACACGGCTTGCCAACTCGCTCGCCTCCTCCTCGCGCCCTTGCGATTTGAGCAGCGTGATGAGGGTGTCTCCGATGCTGACGCGACGGTTGCGCTGGTTCAGAATGCCCGCCGCCTCCATCGCCGACTCGTAGCAGTAGCTGGCGTGATCGTCGCCGAGTTTGGCGAACAGGGCACCGGCGGTACAAAAAGCGTCGCAAGCCAGATTGATGTTGCCGAACCCGGCCAAGCGCTCTCCCGACTTTTCGGCGATACGGGCGGCTTTGGCGATGTCGCCCGCTTCCGCCGCCATTCGGGAGTGCAGCAATCCTCCCTCGCAGTAAGCGGCTTCCAGTCGTTGATGCGCCAGCCACTCCTGGCTGGAGTGATCGTCGGCGTGCCCCGACTGCGTCAGTTTCCGCTCCGAATCCGCCATCGCGTCCGCCATCCGCTTGTCGAAGTCCGCGATGAACTCCGTAGCCACACCGTGTTGCGAGCTGTCGAATAACGCGCTGAGGTATTTGCCCATCATCGGAGTGAGATACGGCAGCGCAGTGTCAACCGCGTACAGGATGTCGAACGCCTTGCCGAATAGTTTGGCGGCAGTGTCGGGATCGTCGAGGTTG
>JAIRRM010000001.1 GCA_031255975.1 Propionibacteriaceae bacterium
TGTGGGGCGTGACCAGCCCCACAAAACCAATGGTTCCGGAGATGGACACGCACACCCCGATTAGCACCGACACGGCGATCAGTACCGTGAACTTCACCCGGCGTACATCCACTCCAACATGCCGGGCATTGTCCTCGCTGATGGCAAAAGCGTTGAGTTCGCGGGCGCACCCGAACAGTACCAGTCCGCCGCTCAAGGTGGCGATGAACAGCAGCAGCACGTTGAGATAACTGCTGGATGACATGGAGCCCATCAGCCAGAAAGTGATGGAGTGAATCTGGTCGTTGGCAAAGGTGATGAGCAGCGATACCGCTGACGAGGCGAACATTGAGAAGATGACGCCGAGCAAAATGATGGTGTTGGTGGACAGAGAGGAATCCAGCTTGTACGCCAATGACAGGATCACCACCAACGACAGGCAGGCGAAAGTGATGGACAGTGCCATGACACCACCAAATGGCAACCCCGGTACGGTGATGCCAAAAGCGATGGCGATGACCGCACCGAGCGACGCCCCGCTGGACACCCCGAGTGTGGTGCCGTCTGCCAGCGGGTTTTTCAACAACCCCTGCATCGCCGCGCCCCCGATGGAAAGCGCCGCTCCGATGAGCGCGGCACACAACACCCGAGGCAATCTGGTTGAAAGAATGATCGGCGCTGCCATGCCATCGGGCTGGGGTAGCCGCCAGATGGCGTTCCACAGCACTTCAGCGGTGTCCCGAAGCGGAATGGGCACGCTGCCAACCGCGATGCTGACCAGCATTACAGCGATGGTGAGCACGGGGAAGAGCGGCAGCAGCCTGCTGCTCTTCCCCGTACCAGTTTTACGTGTCATCTGCCCGACTCGGCCTTCTACCTGACGCCAGTGCGTCCGGCGTGATCTACTCGGTGCCTACGGGTTACTGGCCGTACACGAAGTCGTACAGCTCCTGCGCTCCAAGCGCCAATCTGGGGCCAGGACGCGACAACTCGTCTGCGGTGAGGTTCAGGATCGCCTGGTTGGCAACGGCGGGAACGACCTCCCAGCCGGGACGTTGCAGGATCGATTCGATGGGTGTGGGGCCGTCGCCAAAATACATACCAACGGTGAGGATGATGTCTGGCTTGCGTTCCAGCACCTGCTCCTGGCTCACGGCGGCCCAGCCCGTCACATCGGAGAAGACGTTGTCGAGTTGCAACAGGGTGGCCACTTCATCCATGAAGGTGTTGGCACCGGCGGCCCACAGGCCGTACTCCAGCGGCGAGACCTCAAAGTAGATGCTCTGGCGGGTGCCATCGTTGGCCGCGACAGCACCCTGAGCGGCTGCCGACAACTTGGCAAATGTGGCCTGCATCCCAGCCACGATCGCGGCGGCTTCGGAATCTTTGCCCAGCAGTTTGCCGATCAGAGTGATCGATTCGTAGGTCTCGTCGATGGTGTCGGCATTAGTGACGAACACCGCGATACCCGCCTCTGCCAACTTGTTGGTCTGTTCCTCGGTCTGCGCCATGGTGTTCATGAACACGATGTCCGGTTTCAGCGCGATGATCTGCTCGATATTGGTTTCGTTGCCGGATTGCACAGCTGGAACATCCAGCACTTCGGCGGGGTAGTTGCAGTATTCGCCACGGCCCACCACACCGGCACCTGCGCCAAGGGCGTAGATGATCTCGATGTCGGACGCGGTGAGGCCGACGATACTTTCGGCGGGTTTTGACAGGGTGACGCTACGACCGGCTTGGTCGGTCACCGTAATTGAAGTGCTAGGTGGGGTGCTGTCGGATGTGTCCGGGTCAGCCGCGGCACAGGCGGTGAACGCGGTTACGGCCAGCAATGCCGCAGAAACGAAAGCGGTGAAACGCCGCATCTTGTGTGCTCCTAATCCCCCCGATGGGAAAGCGATGAAAAAGATGCGATCTGTGCTTCCCGGCGATCCGCTTTCGCGTCTCGCGGTGCACAGACCGCATTTTCTGACACATCTCTTTACCGATCAGGGACTCATACTCGTGAGTGATTCCTGTGGGAACCGCTGATGGTCGGCGGCTCCGTCGGCATACGCATGTGGGTCTTCTGGCTCACGGATCACCACACCTGGCCACCCTTCCCAGGCCGTAGGCCCAGTGGTTGTAACCGACCGGCATTCCCCGTTCACAGCGGCGGTACCGCACAGGTCTCACACCTGTTTCCCTTGCCGTCTCAAACCCGCAGCGAATCCAAGACGGCGCACACGCGCACTTGATATTCAGTTGTGGGATCTAGTGTATAACTCGTGATCCGTGAAACTCGATTGCTGCTCACCGCGGTGATGTTCTACACCCGAGTGCCGGTACCGGCCTGGGTGGGGTATTCGCCCGAGCAGTTGAACGCTTCTACCCGTTACTTCCCGTTTATCGGTGTTCTGGTGGGCACCGTGGTGGGCCTGAGCGCTTGGGCGGCGCGAATGGTGCTGCCGACTACTGTGGCAGCGGTGTTGGCGCTGGCGATCGGGGTGTTGCTGACGGGGGCCTTTCATGAGGATGGCTTCGCCGATGTCTGCGACGGCTTCGGTGGCGGTATCACCCGGGAACGCACCCTGGAGATTATGAAAGACAGCCGTGTTGGGGCGTATGGAGTGATCGGCACGGTACTGCTGTTCGCGTTGAAGGTGGGTGTTTTGACGGCGTTTCTGGACGGCTGGGGCAGCCGATGGACGCCGTCTGAACCGGGCAACGGCTGGTTCGTGATCCCCACGGTCATCTTCGCGCATGTGGTAAGCCGCTGGGCGGTCACCTGGATCATTCTGCGTTATGAATACGCCCGTGATGATCTCACCAGCAAGGTGAAGCCCATCGGACGCTCGCTGAGTTGGGGAGGGTTTCTATTCGGCACGTTCACCCTGGTGGCGGTGTTCGGGCTGCTGGTTCCACCCGCAGACGGATGGAGGCTCGAACGTCTCGCCATCGGCGGCGCTGCGGTGGTGCTGGCCTGGCTGGCGGCGCTGCGCTGTGGGGTTTGGTTCCGACGGCGCTTGGGTGGCTATACCGGCGACTGTCTGGGGGCGACGCAGCAGATAATTGAACAGTTGGTGCTGCTGGCGGTTCTTGTCATGGCCCGATTCGTGATGCCGTTGGAGGTGGTCGCATGATCTTGCAGCTAGTGCGTCACCCCCGCACCGTCTACGGCTATGAGATGTGTTACGGGGCCACCGATGTGGCGGTAGATCCTGAGGTGATGGCCGACGCGGTGGCCCGGATACGACCGCTGTTGTCCTCCGATGTGCCACCGCAGCGTTGGTACGCCTCACCGCTCAGCCGGGCTGCGAATCTGGCGCGTGGCCTGCTCGGCGGTGAACCGGTTTTGGATGCCAGGGTACGGGAATTGGATTTCGGGGATTGGGAACTCACTCCCTGGGATGATCTGCCGATCGCGGACGTGACGAAGTGGGGGGACGATTTCGTGGCGTCCCCGCCACCAGGTGGAGAGAGTTTCATTGAGCTACAGGAGCGGGTGGTGACGTTTGCCATCGAGTTGTTGGACGCCGGAGTGGAACGAGCGGTGGTGGTGACCCATTCCGGGCCGATCAGAGCACTCACCGCCTGGGCGCTGGGGCTGCCGCTCGGTAACGCCTTCCGCCTAGAGGTCGGATTCGCCGGAGTGCTGGAACTGGCACTGTCCGTCGATCCGGTGGGCAACCGCTTGCTGTCCCTGCGTTGATAGTTAAGGCCGGTTCTTGGAAACTGGTCTAGGTCGCGACTTAAGTGTTGGGCCTGACTAGACGATAGAGCCAGTTTGCGACCTGCCGCATACCCTCGGCGTTGGGATGGAACGCCGAGGCCAGTTCGCTAGGGTCGGCACTGAATGAAAAAACCCACGGCTCTGCGGCGCTGAACCCGTGTCCGGCGCTCAGTTCGCTGGCTCGCAACAGTTCGGCTCCACTCAACTGTGCCGCCTGCTCATTCGCCTGCCGTAGCGCTTCTTGACGGCGGCGGAAGCCGACTAGGTCTGCCGCTCCGACCACCTCCGTGGTGGTGTCGTCGTCGATGACGCTGCGATCGTCCACCAAAATCCCCCGGGCTTGTGGCGCGCGGAGCCGTATCGTGGCGACGACCTGGGCGATGTCGGCGGCCACCTTGGCGATTTCGGGTTCACCGGGGACGGGATGGAATGGCATCAGCCGCAGCATCTCCATGATGGGGGAATCCGGCGCGGTGCGCTCCCAGGCGCGATAAAGCATCGAACCGATGAAGCCCATGTCATTGCCGCCCACGGTGATGGTTACCAGCGTCGCATCGTCGGGGAACAGGGACAGTTGTGGCGGCAGCGGGTCACCCCCGGCCAAGTTCATATGCGGCGTGTCCATGATGGTGGCGGCGGTGGCACCAGACACGCTCAGATCGGTGAGGTCGGCTTCCAGCCACTCAGCCAGCAGATGCGGGTAGTTGCCGCCTGATCGCATCGCGGCAATGTCGATAATGGGAGGTATCCCCGGCCCGGCAGCAAATGAACTGCCGAGGGCAACATATTTCTCTGCCATGGCCACACGATACCCGTGGGCGCGGTGCCGTGGGCGGTGTTTCACAACGGAAGTTGGGATGGCCCAGCATTCGTTGGGGAACGCGGGCACTCGTCGGTGGTGGTCGCGGGGGCAGCTACGGACATGCGTCGGAGTCGGCGGCTAGGCGAGCGATGAAGGTTTTGAGCGTCGCCGTGGCGGGTTGATAGTCAAAAGTGAGCGTCAGAGACGAGACGAGGCCGGTTGGCATTCCTACCAACCGGCCTTTTACTAGCGGTTTTGTTCGTCGGGCCGACAGGATTTGAACCTGCGACCCCTTGACCCCCAGTCAAGTGCGCTACCAAGCTGCGCCACGGCCCGAAACTGCAATCGCTTGCGGGGTATGAGCATACCCGAACCAGCGATTTAGTGGCTACTTGACGGCTGTCGGTGGAGTGACGACGGTTTCAGCGCTGACAGGTTCGGTGCGTTGAATGATGGCAGAGCCGACCACCCGAGTGCCGTCGTAACATACCGCGCTCTGACCGGGGGCCACACCCAACACGGGGGAGTGCAACGCGATCAGCATGTTTTCAGCGTCTGCGACGATGGTGGCAGGCACCTCCGCCGCATGGGCGCGCACTTGAACCGTTCCCTCCCAGGGCCCGAACACCTCCGGGCCGCACCAGGTTGGCCGACCACAGTGCAACACCGCGACGGCCAAGCGGTTGTGCCCGGCGACGGTGACGCGACGGGACGCGGCGTCTATATCCACCACGTAGCGGGGCTTTCCATCCGATGCCGGGCGGGTGAGCGCCAATCCTTTTCGCTGTCCGATGGTGAAACGGTAGGTGCCATCATGCTCACCCAACACTTGCCCTGACGCGTCGACGATGTGTCCTGGTTGCGAACCCAGGAAACCGTGCAACCAGCCAGCGGTATCGCCATCGGAGATGAAGCAGATGTCGTACGAATCTGGTTTGTCCGCCACCAGCAGGCCGCGCGCCGCAGCCTCGGCGCGCACGGCTGGTTTCGCTGAGCCGCCAAGTGGAAAGTGCGAATGCCGCAACTGCTCTGCCGTCATCACACCGAGCACATAGCTTTGATCCTTGGCGGTATCGACGGAGCGATGCAGCGTCACCATGTCATCCGCAGCATGTTCCACCCGGGCATAATGCCCGGTAATCAGGCCATCGAATCCCAGCGTCAGCGCGCGATCCAACATCGCGGCGAACTTGATGCGCTCGTTGCAACGTAAACACGGATTGGGAGTGCGCCCGGCGGCGTACTCGGCGATGAAATCAACTACCACTTCCTGCTGAAAGCGCTCCGAAAAATCCCAAACGTAATACGGGATGCCGAGCATGTCCGCCACCCGCTTGGCATCGTGGGCATCTTCCAATGAACAACAGCCCCGCGACCCGGCACGGTGCAGCAGCGGGTTACGGGCCAACGCCAGATGGACGGCGGTGACGTCATGCCCGGCATCCACCATACGGGCGGCTGCTACTGCGGAATCGACGCCGCCGGAGAGGGCGGCCACCAGTCGGCTCATCTGGAGGCTCCACGCTCAAGTAACGCGGGTAGCACTTGCAACAGGGCGTCGATGTCGTCGGCGTCAGTGGTCCAGCCCAGACTGAACCGCACCCCGGATACGGCCTGTTCCGCCGAATACCCCATGGCCAGCAGCACTTCGCTGGGTTGCACCACACCAGCGCTACACGCCGAGCCGGCAGACGCGGCGATACCCGCCTGATCCAGCAGCAACAACAGGGTCTCGGCTGGTACGGCGGGGAACACGGCGTAACAGATGTGCGGTGCGAGGTGGCTCGTTTCGGTGGGGCCAACTATTTCCGCCCCCAACTCTCGTAACCCGTCGGCCAGCATGTCTCGTAGCTTTCGTAGCCTGGCGGCCCGGTGCTCACGTTCAGTCACCACTTCTTCCAGCGCGGCGGCGAAAGATGCGATGAGTGCCACCGGCACGGTGCCAGAGCGCAAACGCCGCTCCTGCCCACCGCCGTAGCTGGTGGGAGCCACGGCGGCGTCTTTGCGCACCAGAAGCGCGCCGATGCCCATCGGGCCGCCAACCTTATGCCCGGAGATACTCATAGCGGTAAGCCCCGGCATAGCAGCCGCAGCGAAGGTGACCGGTAAAAACCCCAACGCCTGCGCCGCGTCGCAGTGATACGGGATTGCGTGGGCAGCCGCCTGTGCGGCGATCTCGGCGACAGGCTGAACCGCACCAGTCTCGTTGTTCGCCCACATGCAACTGAGCAGCGCCACCTGTTCAGGGGCGTGGCGGATGTCGTCGCAGAGTACGTCCAACCGCAGCAGCCCCCGGCCATCCACCGGCAGTTCGACCACCTCGAATCCTTCGGTCGCCAACTGTGCGGCGGCTGAGCGCACCGCTGGGTGCTCCACCGCGCTCACCAGCACTCGGTTCATTCGTGAAGCGACGGCGCGGCGCGCCCGTGCCAACCCCAACACCGCCAGGTTATCGGCCTCATTTGCTCCGGAGGTGAACACCACTTCGCCAGGATGTGCCCCCAACCGGGCGGCGATACGCTCCCGAGATTCTTCGACGATACGGCGCGCATTGCGACCTGAGGCGTGTATGGACGAGGCGTTACCCAACTCGGCAGCCCCCAACTGCCAGGTGTCAATGGCTACGGGCAGCATCGGCGTGGTGGCCGCGTGGTCAAGGTAGTGCTGCACCCTTAGATTCTCGCATGTCAGGCAATCTGAAGCCCGTCGCCTTCTTGAGTCACCACGAGCGGTACCACCGTAGACTGGCCAGGTGCGCTCGTTGCTTTCCTGGTCTGATGCTTCAGTGCGTCCCCAAGACGACCTTTTTCGCTATGTGAACGGGGCCTTCCTGGATCAGGCCGTGATCCGTCCTGATCGCGATGCCGCCGGGGTGTGGTACGAGGTGAACGACCGGGTGCAGCATGATCTGGAAGACATCATCGCCTCCACCGGCACCGGGCACAAGCGCGGCACCCCAGAGCAGTTGGTGGGCGATTTCTACGCGTCTTTCATGGATCTGCCCCGGTTGGCGGCCAAGGGCGACACGTTGCTGCGAGAGTTGATCTCCGACGCCGCCGGTTTCACCGATCTGAGCGGACTCTCCGCCAGATTCGGGCTGCTGTTACGGCATCAGCTCGATTCGGTACTGCGGTTCTCGGTCGTCGCCGACCCGAACAACCCCACGGTGTACCTACCCCGTTTCTCACCGGGTGGCATCGGGCTGCCCAGCCGCGATTACTACACCGCCGCCGCGCATCAGGAGTTACGCGATGCCTATCGCGCCCATATCGTCGACATGTTCACCCTGGTCGGATGGGACGACGCCAGCGCACAGGCCGGGCGGGCGTACGCCATGGAGGCCGAACTAGCCGCCTTACATGAGACCACCAGCGGGTCCCGTCGGGTGGCAGGTGAGGCGCGACGGCACCGACTGTGGCGCGTGAAACGTTGGATGCCAGGGTTGGACTGGGATGCGCTGCTCGAACAGCTCGGTCTCACCGGGGCCGACGATCCGTATCTGTTGCTGCCGAATGAGGATTATCTGAAAGCGGTGGCGGCGCTGCTCACCACCGACCGACTGACCGATTGGCGAGCCTGGACGGTGTGGCGCGTCGTGGAAGGACTGGCCGACTATGCTCCCGCTCCGGTTGCCAACGCCCACT
>JAIRRM010000043.1 GCA_031255975.1 Propionibacteriaceae bacterium
TGAAGGCCAAAGAAGCCGAGTTGATGGCGGTCTGAGTGACTGAGCTTCCCAGGCCAGACGGGTCGGTTCAGGCGCGCTCGACTGAGTCGCAGCAGGGCGCGCCGTCCGAGCGGTTCCAATTCGGCGGGCGCAACTTACTTGTCTCCACTTCGGTGGGGATTGGGATCGTCGGAGTCATCGTCGCCACCCTGCTGTGGGCGCAGTGGGGCTTTGTGGTGTTCGCCGCGCTGTTTTTGGCGCTCGGGGTGCGCGAGTTGGTGATTGTGATGCTGTCACAGTCCGCCAAACCGTTGGGAGCAATTCTGCTGCTGGCGACGCCGACGCTATTCATTGGCACCTACGCGGTGGGGCAGCGTTATTCCGGCCTCTCGCACCCGTTGGCCGCGCTGCTGGGAGGATTATGCTTCACCACGGTGGCATTACTGTCGTGGCGGCTGCTCGGGCCGGTGGACAATTACACGACAGATCTGGCCAAAGCGGTGTTGATCTTGGGGTACGTGCCGTTGCTGGGATCGTCTATCGTGCTGATGCTGCTGGGTACACATCCCATGGCCCGAGTGATGATGACGCTGCTGTGTGTGGTGGCCAGCGATACCGGCGCTTTTCTGGTGGGGGTGTTGGCCGGACGGCGACCTGGCGGCAATCACAAGATGGCTCCCCGTATCAGCCCGGCCAAGAGCTGGGAAGGTTTTGCGGGCGGAGTGCTGTTGAGCGCCGTTGTGGGGCTGATTATCGGGGTGATGGCCTTCAAGGAACCCTGGTGGGAAGGCATGTTAATCGGTACGGCGCTGGCGCTGGCCGCGGTGCTGGGCGACCTGGTGGAGTCCATGGTGAAACGTAGCCACGGCATCAAAGACATGGGACACCTCATCCCTGGGCATGGTGGGGCGATGGATCGCCTTGATTCGGTGCTATTGGCCGCTCCGGTGGGTTGGGCGCTGATGTACCTGTTGATACGCTGATGCGATGCCTGCTCCCCAAGCCGAACGATTCAAGCGGGGCGACCCGCTGGAGCATACCTCGAAGGGTGGCCTCGCCCTTCCGCTGCCGACGTCCCCGTTGGCCGAGCCGGGGGAGGAACGTGCCCTGGTGTTCGACGCCCCGGTGCGCGGGTCGGCTAAGCCACCGAAACACTGGTTCGACTTGGAACCGGCCGCTCGGGCGACTGCGGTGGCCGCGCTCGGATTGCCCGCGTATCGTGCGCGGCAGGTGGCGACGCATGTTTTTGGCCGCTATGAGTACCGACCAGAGGAGTGGACGGATCTTCCGACAGACGCGCGCGCACAGCTAGCCGTGCTGTTCCCGTCGCTGCTGACACCGCTACAGGAACTGACGGCGGATCGCGGTCTTACCGTGAAAACCGCCTGGGCTTTGACCGGTGGCGCGGTGATCGAGTCGGTGTTGATGCGCTATCCCGGCAGAACCACGGTGTGTATCAGTTCGCAGGCCGGGTGCGGTATGGCCTGCCCCTTCTGCGCCACCGGACAGGGGGGATTGCAGCGGTCGCTATCGACCGCCGAAATCGTCGCTCAGGTGGCGGATGCCGAGACTAAATTGGCCACCGGCGTGGTAGCTGGTGGGCCGGGGCAGGTCAATAACGTCGTCTTCATGGGCATGGGGGAGCCGTTGGCGAACTACGTCGCCGTGATGGCGGCGCTACGGCAGTTGGTACGTCCCAAACCGGACGGTTTCGGTATCTCGGCGCGGGGGTTGACCGTATCGACCGTCGGACTGGTGCCGGGGATCGCCAGGTTGGCGGCGGAGGAACTGCCCATCACGCTGGCGGTCAGCCTGCACGCCCCAGATGATGAGTTACGCGACGAGTTGATCCCCGTCAATCAGCGCTGGAAGGTGGGCGAACTGCTGGATGCCGCCTGGGATTACGCCCGTATCACCAAGCGCCGGGTGAGCATTGAGTACGCGCTGATCCGCGATATCAACGATCAGGCGGTACGCGCCGATCTGCTGGCCCGGGAACTGAGGCGGCGTGGCGACTGGAACTGGGCCCATGTAAACCTCATTCCGCTGAACCCCACTCCCGGCTCGAAGTGGACGGCCTCCCGTAGGCGCGACCAGCAGACATTCATTGAACGGTTGGAGCGCGCCGGGGTGCCGGTGACCCTGCGTGATACCCGAGGTCGTGAGATAGATGGTGCCTGTGGGCAACTTGCCGCGTCGTTAGCCTAAGGCGCGTCGTAGCGGGGACGGATTGGTGGAGCCCCGCGGAGGAAGAACCACCAGATAGCCGTCACGGCAAGGCAGGCAAAAGCCGCCACCACGGCCAGAATACGAGGCCAGCGCCGCCGGGGATTTGAGGAGGTGGAGCCAACGTTCATGCCTAGAGCCTAGTGGGAGTGGTCAGCGGCTCAGTGTGTCCAAAGCGGCGGCGGCCTCATCGATAGAGTCCACCAGCACCAGCTTGTCTCCCATCGGGCGTCCGGCCCCCAACGCGGAGAGCAGTTCCCAGGCGGGCAGTACCTTCGTCCAATGCTCGATGCCCACCAGCACCATGGGGCCCACTTCGGCGTGATCGGCGGTGTAGTAGTTACGGGTGGCGGCTTGGAAAATCTCCTGTACCGTGCCCGCCGCGCCTGGTAGGTAGATGACACCGCCACGGCAACGCTCCAGCAGCATATCTTCGCGGATGGCGTTGTTGAAGAACTTGGCGATGGTGGTGGCGAACACGTTCGGCGGTTCATGGCCGTAATACCAGGTGGGCATACCGATGTTGGGTGCCGCCAATTTGTAACGGTTTGCTACCTCCAGAGCGACACTAACCCAGGCGGTGATGTCGGGCCGGAACGACGGCACCGTGGCAAGTGTTTTCACAGCGTTATCGATTGCGGTGGGGCGGCGCGACAGTCGCGCCCCCAGGTTGGCCGCCTCCATGGCACCCGGCCCACCGCCGGTGACCACGGTGTATCCGGCGCGGGCCAGTTTCGCTCCCAATCGTGTCGCCGCATAGTACG
>JAIRRM010000103.1 GCA_031255975.1 Propionibacteriaceae bacterium
GCATCCAAGGCAACAGTTCCGCCGCCTCAATACCGATCGCCATGACAGAACTGCTACAGAGCGGCGTCGCCCACTCCGGACAGCTGGCACTCATCGTCGGCTTCGGTGCCGGGCTCACCTACGCGGCGCAAGTCGTCACGTTGCCGTAATCGCGGCACCAACAGATCACATTGAACACAACTAAAGGAGAAAGCATGGCAGACACTCAGGAGATTCTCGCCGGACTGGCGGACATCGTGAACGAGGTGGCGGGAGTCTCCGTCGCCGATGTGCAGTCGCACAAGCGCTTCCTAGATGACCTTGACATCGATTCGCTGTCGATGGTGGAGATCGTCTACGCCGCCGAGGAGAAGTTTGACGTCGAGATTCCCGACGAGGCCGCCAAAGGGCTGAAAACCGTCGGCGATGCCGTGAACTACATCGCTGGGGCCATGCGAGCCTGATAGTGGTCACAGCAGTCATCACCGGATTCGGTGCCGTAACCCCACTTGGTAACGACGCTCCGACAACCTGGCGCAACCTGGTAGCCGGGGTCAGCGGTATACGTCCGCTGAATACGGACTGGGCCGCCGATATCGCGGTGCGGTTCGCCGGGCAGGTAACTGTCGCCGTGGACGAGAAGTTGGATCGAACCCAAGCCCGACGACTCGACAGAGTGAGTCAGTTGTCGCTCATCGCCTACCAGGAAGCGTTTCGTGACTCCGGCTTGACGGTAGGTGGCTACGACCCCGAGCGCACCGCCGTGTGTTTCGGTACCGGCGTGGGGGGTGTTCAATCCATGCTCACCCAATGGGAGGTGATGCGAGAGCGAGGCCCGCGCCGAGTCAGCCCGTTCGCCATCCCGATGTTGATGGGCAACGCGCCAGCCGCGCACATCGGGTTGGCCCTGTCAGCTAGAGGGGCGGTACGAACCAACGTTTCGGCTTGCGCTTCATCATCAGATGCGCTGGCCACCGCCCTCGACACCATCCGGCTGGGACGGGCAGACGTAGTGATCGTCGGCGGTGCGGAGGCCCCACTGCACCCATTCACCATCACCGGATTCGCCCAGATGCAGGCACTCTCCACCCGTAACGATGACCCCGCCGGGGCCTCGCGGCCCTGGGACATCACCCGTGACGGCTTTGTGATGTCCGAGGGCGCAATAGTGCTGGTGGTGGAGTCACTGTCACACGCACAATCGCGCGATGCCCGGATATATGCGAGCGTGGCCGGAGCCGGGGTCACCGCAGATTCGTACGACCTGGTGCAGCCCGACCCGTCCGGACGCGGCCAAATCCAGGCGATGCGGCTTGCTATCGCCGACGCTGAGTTGACGCCCGCCGACATCGTGCACGTGAACGCCCATGCCACCTCTACCCCAGCAGGCGACATGGTGGAGGCGGCGGCGATACGTGGCGCGCTTGGCAACGCCGCCGATCAAGTGGTGGTCACCGGCACCAAATCGATGACCGGACACCTGCTGGGAGCCGCCGGGGCGTTGGAGACTTTTGCCACCGCGATGGCGCTTCATACTCGCACCGTGCCTCCCACCATCAACTTAGCCACCCCGGAGCCGGGGCTTGACATCGACGTGGCCATCACCGGCAGAACCCTACCGAGCGGGCCACTGGCGGCGTTGAACAACTCGTTCGGTTTCGGTGGACACAACACCGCCATCGTGCTTACCGATCAGCACGCCACCCGCTCTTAAGCGAGATAATCCCGGGGCCCAAAGATGGCGCTGCCCACCCGGACACAGGTCGAGCCGTAGCCGATAGCGGTCTCAAAATCACCGCTCATTCCCATGGAAAGCTCCCGCCACTCCCCCGGCGCTCCGTTTGCCACCAAGGTTTCGCATAGCTGAGCCAACTGCGCGAATCCCCGTTCAGCTTCGACTGGCGCGGCCACCGTCATCAAACCCCGTACCGCAAGCCGTGGGTACCTCGTCAGCGTGTCGGCGAACGCCGCCACTTCGGCGGCCGCCAGCCCCCATTTACTCGTCTCCCCCGAGGTGTTCACCTCAATAAGCACGTCCAGGGTACGCCCCAACTCTGCCAAACTACGGTCGAGTACAGCGGCCACCCGTACGGAATCAAGCGCCTGGAACTCGTCAGCCACCAAAGCCGCCGTAGCTGCCTTGTTGGTTTGTAGATGTCCGATCAACGCCCAGGTCAGCGGGGTGTCAACGGCCAATTCGCTACGCTTCGCGCTTAGCTCCTGCACCCTATTCTCGCCGAAGCGAGTGATGCCTGACGTCTGCCACACCGCCCGGATCACGCTGACCGGATGGGTCTTGGATACCGGCAACAGCCGTACCTGCGCCGGATCGCGCCCGGCCAGCGCGCAAGCCGCCGCGATACGTGCCCGCACCGCGGCCACCCGCTCGATGATGGCAGCCGCAATCATCGCGTCATTCACTATGGCCACCTGGCCGCCAGTGAGATGACCCCCAAGGCGGCGACGACGGCGAACAGCAACGAGATACCCGCGTAACGTCCCGTGACCTCGGTGGCTTCCTCAACGTAACCGATCTGGCGTGCGATGGCCTCATAGACCTCGGAGAGATCCTGCCTTGATGCGGCGGAAAACTTTTTGCCTCCGGAACGCCTGGCGATTTCGGCCAACTCTGAATGATCCACCGGCACTGGAGAGCGGCGCCCGTCCTGGATCACATAACCACCGGGGGTGCCGTAGGCAATGGTGTACACGGGAACCTCCGCATCCTTAGCGCGACCCGCAGCTGTGGTCGACGAGATGCCGGAGTTGGTGGCCCCGTCGGAGAGCAACACGATGGCACCGGGTGCCGGATCGTCAGGATGATCTGGGTCTTTGGGGGCCAGT
This sequence comes from Propionibacteriaceae bacterium, assembly GCA_031255975.1. GTDB lineage: Bacteria > Actinomycetota > Actinomycetes > Propionibacteriales > Propionibacteriaceae > WRGV01. The sequence goes on from JAIRRM010000103.1 coordinate 2,824, forward strand.
TCCAACGCCTTAAGGCTGGTTACGATGGCTTCTCCGATAGCGGTGGACGGTGCCAACTCCAGCGAATCAATGGCCCGCTTCGCCGCCCCGCGATCAGTGGATGGCGGCGAGATGATGGAGGCAGACGCGGCGAATGACACCACCGCCAGGTTGAAACCTGGTGGCAGCATATCCACGAACTCTTTGGCCGCTTCTTTGGCGGCGGTGAAGCGATCCGGCGAGACGTCCTCGGCCATCATGGAGCGGGACACGTCGATGGCAAGCACGATGGTGGCCCGCTCGCGTGGCACCTGGGTGTATGCCTGTGGGCGGGCGAAAGCCAGTATCAGCATCGTCAGGCTCAACAGTGCCGCCGTCACCGCAAAATGCCGCTTCCATTTCGACTCCATCGGCAATATGTTGGCCAGCCTCTGGTTGCGACGCCCCGGGATGATGCGCAGCGACAACACCACGTACAACCCGGCGATCAGCGGTACCAAAACCAACCACCACAGCCGTAGCGGCTCCATAAAGCTCAGTAGAATCGCACCCATCACGGCCACCTTGCTGCCATTGACACGGCTCCCAGTGCGGCGATGATGGCGAATGCCAACGCGTACATCGCCCAACGCGCCGTGACTTCGGTCTTTACCTCTTCATAGCCCATGTCGCTACCCAGATCGCCGTAGGCGTCGCTTAGCTGCCCGGCAGATGCCGCATCGAGGGCGCGTCCATTGCCCGCGGTGGCGATCTCCCGTAACGCCTGATGGTCGGGGGCGACGTTTTCACGGCGACCGTCGAGATCAACGTAGCCGTTCTCGGTACCAAAAGAGATGGTGTAGACGCGATAACCCGACTCGGCGGCGGCAGCGGCGGCGGTCACCGCGTCGCGGCCAACGGTGCTGCTGCCGTCGGAGAGCAGTACGATCAGCCCCGGCGGCAAAGTCTCTTCATTCTCACCAACTGGTGCCTGCCCAATGGCGTTGATAGCCACGTACAGCGCTTCCCCGATGGCGGTGCCTTCACGTAACTCCATGACATTCAGTGCGGTGAGAGCGGCGTTGCGGTCGATGGTGGGGGGGCACAACAGCGACGGTGACCCGGAAAGCTCCACCACCGCCACGTTGTATTTCGGAGGCAGGGTGCGGATGAACTCGGCGGCGGCGGCTTTCTCGGTCTCGAAACGGTTGGGGGGTACGTCCTCGGCCTGCATCGACAGTGAAGCATCCAAAACCACCACGATAGTGGCCCTTTCCCGGGGTTGCTTCTCAATGCCCACCGGTCTGGCCCAGGCACCGCAGATCATCACCAGTGAACAGAGCGCCATGGCTACCGCCAAATGTCGCCGCCATTGGCTTTGCCGGGGCAGCACCGCGGCGAGCACACCGGTGTTGGTGTAACGGATACCGGAGCGTTTCGACAGGTGCAGCGCGATGATGTACAGCGCGATCAGCAGCGGCAGAGCCAACAGCGCCCAGAGACGGGTGGCGTTGAAGAACTCGAAGGGGCCGACAGCGGTGGGCGTCATTTGCTCACTCCCTGCGGGGGCTGGCTGATATAGCTGGCGGTACGCCGGTAACCCAGCACAAAGTGGGCGATGTCCTGCACCCAATCGCGGTCGGTGGCAAGTTGTAGATGGGCCACCCCAGCGCGCTTCATGGCGACCGCTACCCGTTCCCGCTGGCTACGACTGGCGGCATCCACCAGCTCCCTGGCTTTCGGATCGGAGGTGTTGACGTAACGAGAAAACTCGGTTTCGGGGTCACGGATGAGGATGTCGCCGATGTCGGGAAACGCCAATTCGGCGGCGTCCACCACTTCGACACACAACACCTGGTTGCGTACCGCAAGCCGCCGTAACGCCCGCTCCCAATCCGGGGGAACGCTGGGATCCACCTCGGCCTCACCGGCGGTGAGGAAGTCGGAGACCACCACTCGCAAACCGCGACGTCGCTGCCGCCGGGTCATCTCCTCAATGCCCTGCGCCAAGGTGAGTTCACCCGGTGCCCGGTCGGGAACAATGGGCTCTTCCAGCATCTTGCCGAGCAGCCCGTAAAGCGCGCTACGACCGGTGCGGGCGGGCAGTGCCTTCATCTCATCCGGCCGCAGAACCAGCCCGCCAAAGCGATCCCCTACTCGCTGCGCAATAAAACCGATGGTGGCGATGGCCGCAATACCGAGATCGCGTTTGGTAACCCCGGCGGTACCCCAGTTCATGCTGGGGGTCACATCCAGCAGCGCCCAGATCTCCAGTTCGCGGTCAGCGACCGTGTCGCGTACGTGCGGCACGGTGGTGCGGGCGGTAACCGCCCAGTCCATACGGCGTACGTCGTCCTGACCCGGTACGTACACCCTGGCATCACCTGGCTCGGAGCCGGGGCCGGGCAACAACCCGAGATGGTCGCCCTGCAAGAAGCCTTCCAGCCGCCGGACGATAGTCAACTCCAGCCGACGCAACGCGGCTTCGGGGGCAAGCTTGTGCAGCCGGATGGTCTGCCCTTTAGGAGTCTCCAGCAGCGAGATGGCGGCATCAACGCCCGACTCCGCCTGACTCGGCGGAGCAAACTCCGGCAGTGCATTACTAAGCGACATCAGCTACTTTCGCGCGTCTCAGCGATGCTGACCCTGGTTCCACACCGGGGTCGGCGCTGGAACCATCGCCACGATACGTTCCACCACCTGCGTGGTGGGGATGTTGTCGGCGATGGCGTCAAACCCGAGCACCAACCGGTGCGCCATCACATCTTTGGCGACCGCCTGCACATCGGAAGGCAGCACATAGTCGCGTCCGTGGATGAGGGCGACGGCGCGGGCGGCGTTAACCAACCCCAGCGTGGCCCGTGACGAGCAGCCGATGGAGATCACCTTGGTGAGGTCGGGCATACCGAAGTCGGCGGGGTTACGGGTGGCCATCACCAGTCGCACGATGTACTCGGCCACCAGATTATGCACAAACACATTGGAAGCCATCTTCTGAAGTTGCAGCGTGAGCTTTGGATCCAGCACCCGATCTGCCACTGGTACCTCAATCGACATGCGGCGCAGAATCTCTAACTCTTCACTGCCTTTGGGGTACGGCACGTCCACCTTGAGCAGGAAGCGGTCACGCTGCGCTTCCGGCAACGGATACACACCTTCAGATTCCACCGGGTTCTGGGTGGCGATCACGATGAACGGTGATTCCACGGGATAGGTGGTGCCGCCGATGGATACCTGCTTTTCAGCCATCAACTCCAGCATCGCCGCCTGCACCTTGGCCGGGGCACGGTTGATCTCGTCTGCGAGCACGAAGTTTACGAACACCGGGCCGAGTTCCACGTCGAACGTCTCTTTGGACGCCGAATAGACCCGGGTGCCCACGATGTCGGACGGCACCAGGTCGGGCGTGAACTGTACCCTGGCAAACGAGCCACCCACCACGGTGGCAAAAGTACGTACCGCCAGTGTCTTCGCAGTGCCCGGCACACCTTCCAACAGAATGTGGCCGCGTCCCAGCAGACCAACCATCAACTGCTCCACCAGATGCTCTTGGCCCACGATCACCCGCTGCACCTGGGCCAGCGCATCACGCAACTTCAGCGCTGCGGCTTGCACGCTCATCGGGGCTCGGGACTCATCAGCGTCAGTGGCGCCGGGGCCATCACCGAATGCGGCTTCAGCCGCCCGCTCATCCTGGGTCTGCTCGCTCACTGCTCAGCTCCTACCGCTCTCACATACGAACGCACCAATGCTACCGCCTGTAGGTGACACCCAACGGATTGCCGTAAGGTATCCAGCCAATTCACAGCAACGACATCTATCCGATCACTTACGTCTTGGCCTGACAAATGTGGTGAGATAGACGGGATGTCAGAGAAACCCAAGGTGGGCCTACCAGAAGAATTGACCGGCCCCGAAACGCAGCGCGGCAGCTATCCTCCGCCGCCGTATGCCGCTGCGCTGTTGCCCGACGACCCGCCAGCAATCGGCCCCTACTGGCTGGATGGACGTCTTAGCGCGCGTGCCAGCGGTATCGCGTATCTGGCTCATGATTCAGACGGCGCCCAGGTAATGCTGGTGATGCTCTCGGCAGGAGCTACAGACGATGCCGGCGCTCGTGACCGGCTGGCCGGCGAAGTTGCCATGATGCACTCGGACACGGTACTGGCAATCGGCGGCACCGGACAGGGCGGCGGCCGTTTCGCCGACCGTTACGTGAACTCCGATGATTACCCGGTGGCCCCGGACGAGACCCCGTTGGCACCCTGGGTGGCGCTCGCTTGGGATGGTACCCCGGAAGCCGTC
>JAIRRM010000112.1 GCA_031255975.1 Propionibacteriaceae bacterium
AGCATGAGGTACGACCGGGGATGGGGTTGCCGTATCGGGGAGCGCCAGCATACTTCCCGGCGTCAGATCACGCACCGGGTCGGCAGCCAGGGCCGGATTCAGGGCGGCTATCTCCGGCCAACGCGAACCGCTGCCCAGATGCGTCAGTGCCAGTGTCCAGAGATCATCCCCAGTTTGCACGACATAGCCGTCGAAGACTGGGGCGGCATCTTCCGTCGCCACATCTTCAGGCATCGGGTCGGCCCCATACGGCACGTCGGTCTCATACGGCGAGTCGGCCACCGGCGTGGGCATCGCTCCAGCTCCCCCGATGACAGCCGTGGTCGCGCCACTGGCTGCGACGGCCCCAGCGGTGCCATCGGCGGCGGTCATCACCCCGGTGAGACTGGACACCCCCATGACCGAGGCGAGCAACGCTATTACCAAAGGACGACACCAGCGCGCGCCGGGAATGCGTATCTTTCTGCTGCCATGACTGGCCAACTCGACTAGTTCTCCGCCGAATGAGACCGCGATGGTCGCCCACGCCAGCCAACCGGCGACAGTGAGCAATGCCACCAACGAACCGCTGGTCAGCGGGCGTAACAACCACTCACGCGGCCCCAAAACGACAAACGCTCGCAGTGACCCCCAGTGCAGCAGTGCCAGCGGGGCACCGACGGCCAGCCCCAATGCGGTCAGCAACGCCAAGACACGTTTCACGGTCATCGCTATCTCCTAACGAACGTATCCACGATTTCAGTGGCTTGAGCGCGCAGCGTGAGTTCGCCGGGAAGACCGGGTACCACCAGGTCGCGTAACCCCACCCGACAGGACACGGAAATGTTCATGCGACCCCCAGCCCCCGGTTGGGCGCTCGCCGCAACCACGTCGGCGTTCACCACCAGTTCGCCGCAGTGAACCCCGGCTGTCGCCATGTCTGCGGCTATGACCGCGCGCGCCATCGCCTCCGCCGCCACAACGGTGTTGGCGTGGCTCGCCGCCCGCGCGGCAGCGGCGGCACTCGCCTCCAGTTGTTGCCCAGACCACCAGATACGCCAGATGGCCGTCGCCGCGCAGGCCACCAGTACGATCACTGGCAGCAGCAGGGCGATCTCCAACGACACCGCTCCGCGCTCGCCTTTTGCCGCATTGTGCCGCCGCCTAACCCGGCGATAAGCCGTCATGCTCGCCTCCTCGTGCTTGCCTCGCCACATTCGCTTCGTCGCGTTTGCCTTTCACGCCCGTCCCGCCGCATTTGTCCTCCATGCCGTGCCGACATCACGTTCTTTCTCGCGGACGGGTGGCTGTGGCACTCACCGTCTCCGGGAACCAGCCCACGAACCCCTCGTGGTGCGCGGTGACCGCCACCCGAACCCATTGGGCATCGCCAGACAGCTGCACCTGTGGGGCGTCCAGCCCGCCGGATGCCGTGACTCGCACGGCTACGCCGGTAGCAACATCGCCCCGAGTGTCGTAGGCGGCCTGTGCCTCCGCGGCGGCGAAAGCCGCCTCGGTGACTACGGTGCGGGCGTGGAGCCACAACAAGCCTTCGACGAGCGCCAGCAGAGCTAACACGAACACCGGTGCAACCAGCACCCACTGCACCGATTCGCTCAACCCGCGCTCACCCCGTCGCTTCATGCCCGTCTCCTTGCTTTTCTATCGCCACTGCCGTTCGGCTAGCTGGGCAGATGTGAGCGTACGTACGCGGTGATGACGGTGATGATGATGCCTGCGATGGCAACGGCCCCCGCCAGCAGAATCGCGTTTTCGGTCGATTGCGACAGTCCGCGCTCATCGGTCTTAGGAGTAGCGCCCGTCGTTGGCAGGCGATACAGCGGCACCTGTAAGGCCAGTGCATGAGCCTTCAGCAGTAGTGTGTTCATATCGATTCCTTTCGTTTCATTCCTTTTGTTGTTTTGTTTCGTTTCATGGGGTGTCTGGTAGGCCAAGCCAATTGCTCGACTACACCGCCCCTACCAGTCGCAACAGTGGCGGGATCAGGAAGATGAGCGCGAAGACCAGCACCGGAATCACCATCCAAATGGTCATCGCTTCGGTGCGAGCTTGGGCAGTGGTCTTCTCACGTAACAAGCTGGCATGGCGCACCTCCCGTACCCGCGCTCGCAGCGCCCCAGCCAGGGCGGCACCCTGCTCGTCAAGCGCCATGATGTCGGCGATGTCGTGCAGTTCGGATAGCTCCAGTTCGTCGGCGATACGGTGCAGTTCCGGCCACGGGCTGCGCTGCTGCAACCGGGCGTACTCCAAAGCCGCCGCCACCCGCGCGAACACCGGGCCATCCCCTGCGCTGGCGGCTGCCGTAATGGCCTGCACCGCCGAAGCGTTCGCCAACCGCTCCAGCACCACCAGATCGAACAGCACGCTCAGCGCTTCGGCCCCACTTTCGCGTAACGCGCCGGCCTGGGCGCGTAGTTGTAAATCGGGCGCGAAAAACCCCAGTGCGCCGAGCAGTAGCGACAATGCCAGCGGGGCACCGCCCCACCCGACACCCAGCACCGCCCCCAATCCGGTGAACAACACCGGTAGCCCCACCCCGGCGCTGGCCAGCAGCAGTTTTGCGGCCATGAACCCCGCCTCACTACTGCCCTGAATGGCAAGCAGGCGACGGGTATTCGCACCGAGCGGTAACCGGAGCCGTTGGTACACGGTGCTCGCCCGCGCCTCCAGCACGCTATCCGTCGGCTGAGCTGAGACATCCCCTTGGCCCAATGGCAGTTCCAACTGAGACTCGGCAGACGCATCCGGCTCGTCCAACAACGCCAGTGCGCTTTCCAACCGTGGCGGTTGCGCCAGGAAAGAACGCGCCACCGCCCAGCATCCGCCGACGGCCAACCCGCCTCCAGCCAGTGCGATCACAAATGGTTCAACCATGGTTCACCGCCAATTGCCCGACCGCCAGCACCCGGAGCCGGGACGGTGCCGCCGACATCGCCCGCAACCGCAACAACGCGGCGACGTAGGCCCCACTCAGCGCCAACAACAGCATGTTGCCAAGAGCGCTGTCGTAAGGGGCGAAATAGCCGGGGTTGGTGAGCGCGGCGAACCCCACCACTGTCACCGTAATGACGCTAATCTGACGCACCACGATGCGAGGTTTCGCTCGCTCGGCGGCGGTGTCACGGGCACCGGCGAGACGATCCTGAATGGAGTCGGCCAAAGCCTCCAGTGTGGCCCCGGCACCGACACCACCACGCCGCCCCGCCACCAGTAGCGCCGCGGCCACCGCGTCAACTTCCGCATGGGCGCACCCCCTGGCCAAGGCCGCCAGTGCTTCGTCCAGACTCCAGCGCTGCCGTAAACGCAACGCCAGTAACGCCACCGGTTCGGCGAGCGGAGCCGGAGCCTGTCTGGCGGTGGCTTTCAGCGCCTCATTGATGGATTTGCCGGTGGCCAATGACGCGATAATGGCACGTAGCCAGCGATCCAGCGCGGCCAACCAAGCCACCTCAGTTTCCGGTGGGGCCGAGAGCAACAGTGGCCCTACGATGACGACGCCCGGAATCACCAGCAACAACACCAGCCAACCGGTGAACAGCGCGGCTACCACTCCGGCGACGGCCGCCCCAAGCGTCCAAGCCTTGTTCGGGGCGACATCCGTCCAGACTCGTACCAGCCGTTGCGATAACGACGGACGTAACCCGGCACCGCCATGTACCACAGCTTCACCGCCGCGTAACCCGACGACCAGCAGCACCACTCCTGATACCGCCACCATCGCGGTAGCGGCCACGGCGTACACGTTCATCGCATCACCTCGGCTGTGAACCGCGCCAACTCCGCGCTCAACCGATCCGATGGCGTGAACCGTACCGTCCCATCCGGCGCACACCGATACAGCACCTGGGTAACCGGACGACCGTTCTCCAGGTCGCCGGTTAACTCCACCACTTCGTCCACGTAGCGGGTGCGCCGTCCGCCGCACCAGGTGTCGTCGTCCAGCCGTACATGGATTATCAATCCCAGATGGTGCGCGATCTGGCGGTACGCCTCCGGCACCGCCACCACACCGCCCTGCGCCACCCTGGCGGCTAATCGGTCGATGGTGCCCGTAGCTGAATGGGAATGCGTGGTGCTCATGGTGCCCGCGCCGGACTGCATCGCCTCGAACATCGCCCCTGCCTCCGAGCCGCGTACCTCACCCACCACCAATCGGGTGAGGTTCTGCCGTAATGCTTCCGGAATCAGATCGGCGACACTGTATTCGCCGACGTGACGACCGCCTTGTAGCTCACCGAGCCCCACTCGGGCCTGCAACGCCACCACGTTGGGGCGAGGAACACGCAGTTGCGTGAGCAGTTCGTAGTCGGTTTCCAGGGTGCCAAAACGCTCCATGGCCGGAATGGCAGCGATGAGTGCTCGCAGCAGCGTGGTTTTGCCCGCCCCCTGATCGCCGGAGATCACAATGGACAACCGCGCCCGTACTGCCGCCAGCAACAACCATGCCAACTCCTCACTCAGCATCCCTCGCGCCGCCAACTCCGACAACGTCACCTCGGTGAGCAGGTGCTGCCGGATGGTCACCGCCGGACGGTCACAAAGCCCGAAGCCGATGGCGTGCAGCCGGAACCTGTCGCCGAGCGCCAACGTCATCACCGGATGCGCGGCATCGAACGGGCGAGGCGGATCAGCCGTCTGCCCCAGGAACCGTATCGCCTCCACCAGTTCGGCGTCGCTGTCGGCCACCGGGGACAACACGGCGCGGGTGCCATCACCGAATTGCGCATACACCACGTCTGAACCGTGAATCTCGATATTCTCCGCGTCGGCCAGTTCGAACAATGGCTGCAACCTGCCGTATCCGAACACTGCGTTCTCAATCGCCCGGGCGTACGACCGCTCCACCTCCAGACTCCACACCAGCTCCCCGCGCTGAGCCTGATGCTCGATGTGGTTGCGTACCACGGCCCGTATCGTCGCCCGTCCTAGCAACCGCCGGTCGATGGTGGGCATCGGAACATCATGCTCGGCGATCCAATTGGCGTCGTGTTCGGTGATGATTTCGACGGCCATTCGCCGTAACTTGCGAACCACCTCCCAGTCAACACCGGGCTCTGCCGCCGGCGACGGCGCGGCAACGACAGCCAGGGCGCTCATGCCGTCACCCCCAGCAGCGGATCGGCCCGCAACAGATTTTGACGCCGCAGCGCGCGATCAGAGACGGTTCGTGCCGCCGTCTGAAACGCTTTGGTCAACGTGTCACCCCCACGACGCCGCAGCGGCGCGGCTCCATCGGAGAGCACCGCCGCCTCATCCGGGCTCCATGGCAATACCGCCGCAATCGGTATCTCAAACTGGTCACCAATCTCGGTGGCCGAGTACGGGTGGTCTGGGCCGACCAGCAGCAGCGCCACCTCGGCGGATGCTGGCACCGTCGTTTCGCGTAGCGACCGCATCGCCGCGCTAACTCCCGCCAATGAACGCAACGACGAGCGCGCCACCAGCAGCAGCAACACGGCGCAATCCAACAGTCCTTGTGGTAGGCCGTTACGCACCCGCCCGCAGTCAAGCAACACATCGGTGTTTTCGTCATCCAATGCGGCCACCTCCACCCCGAGCGACGGCCACACCGGCTCGAAACCAGCCGCGGCGGCTGGGTGGGTGAACCCTGGCAGGAAGGAAGCGGCGTCATTTAGTGGCATCAGGTTGGCCCGCAACGCGGGCCGCAGGCTCACCCCCTGCCGATACGGCTGGATGAGGTGGTGCAACGCCCGACCAGTGGCATCACACCCAGCCAGATACCCGGCGAGCACCGATTGGCCGGCGTCCCGGTCGGCGTCCAGCAGCATCACCGCGCGGGGCCAGGCCAACGTCAATCCGAGCGCCGTGGTGGTGACGCCGGGAGAGCCGGTCGCAGAAGCCAACAGGATCACAGCCATATCAGTGACCTCCAGCCCCGACGACCACGATCCGATTCGCCGCCGCGAGATGTGCTACCAAAACCGCATCGTTTTCCGCGACCCACACATCAAGCACCCAGTTTCCACCGTCCAGCAGCAACTGTGGCGCGACGGCTACGGTGGCAGCCACCGGCGACACCACGGCGGAACTTCCGAACGAATCCAGACCGTTTGGCGGCGATTCCTCCGGCCCAG
>JAIRRM010000114.1 GCA_031255975.1 Propionibacteriaceae bacterium
GCGAGTTCCCCCAACTGTGCATTGGCTTGCGCAGCAGCTTTCTTCAGCACTCCCAAAGCTTTTATCATTGGGCGACCCCAGATGAATGTGGGACGTCCGATATCGAAGTTGTGAACAGAACGTTCAGTTTGAGCGCCCCAATAATGTGCAGCGGGAACCTCAATAGCTCCCATTGAATCGGTTTCAATGCGGGTGATCGTCATGACCCGAGCCTAGCCAACTGAACGCCGCCATGGGGGTAGGTTTGGACAATGGCGACATTGACTTTAGCCGAAGCCAAGTTTCGAGCCAGGCTGCTTCAGGTGCATGGCGTAGCGGTGGTGCTTGACCTCGGTGCACGCGAAGGGTTCACCTCACGTACCACCATCGTCTTCGACGCGTCCGAAACCGGTGCGGTGTTCGTGGATTTCAAAGGCCGGGAACTTACTTCCGCTACGCTGAACGGCGAGCCCGTCAATTTGGCGCTCTGGGATGGTGAACGGCTGCCGCTCGCCGTCCACTCCGGTAAAAACACCCTGGTGGTCACGGGAACGATGGCATATTCCAACACTGGTGAGGGGCTACATCAGCAGTTGGATCCCGCTGATGGGCGTGTTTATCTCTACGCCACCAGCTTTCTCGACAATGCGCCACGTTGGTTCGCCTGTTTTGACCAGCCCGATCTGAAGGCTCCGTACACCTTTGACATCGTCACGCCGCCGGATTGGGTGGTGGTCGGCAATGCTCCGGCCAGCGAGTCGTCGCCGGGGCGGTGGCATATCGGCCCGACTCAGCCGCTGGCTACGTATTTCGTGTCCATTGCCGCCGGGGAATGGGAGTACCGTAGCCGCGACCATGGCGGCACCAAACTTGGGTTGTTGGCGCGTCGTTCTCTCGCTGCGGAATTAGAGCGCGAAGCCGACGACATCTTCCAGGTGACAGCGCAATGCTTCGACGCTTACCAGCGACTTTTCGACGTGCCGTACTGCTTCGGTGACTACCACCAGATATGGGCACCTGATTTTCCCGCAGGAGCTATGGAGAACCCCGGTTGCGTGGTGCTGCGCGATCAGATGCTGTTTCGCGGCACTCCCACCGATATGGAACGCGCCAGCCGTGCCGCCGTGATCGCGCATGAGATGGCACACATGTGGTTTGGCGATCTGGTCACGATGCGGTGGTGGGACGACCTCTGGCTGAATGAGAGCTTCGCCGAGTATCTCGGGCACCGAATAGCGAGCGATGCCACGCGCTATGAGCTGTGGACCGAGTTCAACCTGGTGCGTAAAAACTGGGGTATCGCGGCGGATCAGCTACCTTCCACACATCCGGTGGCGGGCAACGGCGCGCCGGACGCTCAGGCGGCGCTGGCCAACTTCGACGGCATCAGCTACGCCAAAGGCGCTGCAATACTTAGGCAGCTAGCCGCCACTTTGAGCGATCATGTGTTCATCACCGGGCTCAATGCTCACATCAGCGGACACCGTTTCGGCAACGCCACCTTTGGGGAACTGCTGGATGCCTGGGCGGTCGCCGGGCCGGTGGATGTGTACGCCTTCTCTAAAGCCTGGTTGGAGACTGCTGGGGTGGATCTGTTGGCGGCGCATGTGGTCGCCGGAGAGCCCGTGATCGCTCAGTTTCCGCCCGCCGGGCGGCCACCGGTGGCCCGGACGCATCATGCGGCGGCCATCACACTGCCAGGTGGATTACTGGTGCCGGACGTGTTCGGGATGAGTTGGGCACGGGTGTTCCCAGCCGGTGGGGAATGGCCCCGTATCGGCGATGTTTCGGATGAACGTATCCGGGTAAGTCTCTACAACGCTATCCGCGACGGAGTGCGCAACATCGGGCGACATCCGGTGGGCAGCGACTGGGAGACCTGGGTGAGTGTTCCCACGGCATTGCGGCGGATTTGCGAAGGCCTACCTGGCGAATCGCATGAGCGCATTTTGCAGGTGATGTTGAGATTCGCGGCGGATTTGGCTGGGGAGTGGTCGCCACCGGCGGTGCGCGCTTCGCGCCGCGCCCAGGTGGCAAAGTTGTGCCGTGCCCTGTTGGCTGAACCCGATCCGAGCGGAGACCGGCGGGTCATCATCTTCCGGGTGCTGGTCACCGTCACCGACTCGATAGCCGAGTTGACCGACTGGCTGGACGGTATAGATCTTCCCGGCGGCATCAGCCTTGACCCGGAACTACGCTGGGCCACGCTCACCCGCCTGGTCACCCTCGGCGGCGATAGCGATGCGATAACTGCCGAGTTGACAAGGGACGATACCGCGTCCGGCCAGGAACATGCCGCAGGTGCCCGGGCGGCAATCCCCACCGTGGCGGCCAAGGCTAAGGCGTTACGCCTGCTGTTGGAGCCATCCGATCTGCGCGGTTACGAACTGGGCGCGGTGGCCTCCCATCTTTTTCTTCCGGAGCATACGGCGCTCACCGATCCACTGCTGCGTGAGTGGTTTGCGGGCATCAACGGGGTGGCCGCCTTCCAGGAAGGTTGGATGTTGGCCCAAGTGGCGAAAGCCTCGTTCCCGTACGCCAACGCCTCGGAGGAAACGCTCGAACTGGCGATTAAGACACTGGACGGCGACCTTGATCCCCGCATTCGGCGAGTGCTGGGCGACTGCACCGACACACTGCGCCGAATGACTGCCGCCCACATCGGGTGAGTGTTCGCGGTAATCTGTGTGATGAACTAGCTGCGAAGGAGTTGTCATGGCATACGTCGTCACCCAACTTTGCGTCGATGTGAAACACAAAGACTGTCTGGACGAGTGCCCGGTTGACGCCATCTACGAGGGCGAACGCACCGTGTACATCAACCCGAACGAATGCGTGGAGTGCGGCACCTGCGAGGCCGTCTGTCCGGCGGGGGCCATCTTCCATGAGGACGACCTACCTGCTGACTACATCGACTACGTAGATATCGCCAGATCGTTCTTTGCCATTACGGGCGTCTCTGGCGGCGGTGCCTACGCCGGCCCGCAGGGCACGGACGAGCCGCGTGTCGCCGCGCTGCCGTTGCAGATGTGAGCTTCGGATGGGACTATCCGACAGGTTGCCGCAGTTCCCTTGGGATTCGTTGGCGGCGGCTACGAGACGCGCCGGGGAGCACCCTGGTGGCATCGTCGATCTTTCCGTAGGCACTCCGGTTGATACGACGCCGGAACTCGCCATGGCCGCGCTGCTTGCCACCGCGGATGCGCGTGGCTACCCAACGGTGTGGGGCACCCCGGCACTACGGGAGGCGATCTGCGGCTACCTGGAACGACGGTGGAACAGTGATGGCGTCCTTAGCGACGATAATGTGATGCCGGTGATCGGCACCAAGGAGCTGGTGGGTTGGCTGCCAACGCTGCTGGGGTTGGGCGGCGGCGATGTGGTGGTGATTCCGGAGTTGGCCTATCCGACTTACGAGGTGGGCGCGCTCACTGCCGGTTGCGCCGTGGTGCGCTGTGACGATCCTGCTCGGGTGCCCGCTGGCACCAGACTCATCTGGATCAACTCTCCCGCCAATCCCCATGGAGCGATCATGTCTCGGGAGCGATTGGCGGAGTGGGTGTCTCTCGCTCGCGCCAGACAGGCGATACTGGCCTCAGACGAGTGCTACGGCGAGTTCGCCTGGGAAGGGCAACCGTATTCGGTGCTCGACCGCGACGTGTGCGGCGGCGACCCCACCGGGCTACTTGCAGTGCATTCGGTGTCGAAACGCTCCAACATGGCTGGGTACCGGGCCGGGTTTGTCGCCGGTGACGCGACTACGGTGCAGGAACTGGTGGGGGTACGTAAACATCTCGGCATGATGGTGCCCACCCCCGTCCAGGCCGCCTTGGCGGCGGTGCTGGACGACGATACCGCCGCAGCCACCCAGGTGGAACGCTATCGAGCGCGGCGGGCGCTGCTACTGCCCGCGCTGCGATCCGCCGGATTCACCATCGACTGTTCTCAGGGCAGTCTGTACCTTTGGGCGACCCGTGGCGAGGGCTGCCGGGTCACCGTGGACTGGTTGGCCGAACGGGGCATTCTGGTGGCCCCAGGCGATTTTTACGGCCCGGCTGGGGCAGAGCATGTACGTATCGCCCTCACCGCGACCGACGAGCGCATCGCCGCTGCGGCTGAGCGACTGGTGACGCAGGGCTGAGAGGGTTATCGCGGCGGGCGGTCTTAGGCGTTCACCGTAATCACAATCTGGTTCTTGGGGGCTCCGGCTGGGATGTCGCTAACGCGCATCCAGCGTCCGTAGTCCCAGGGATCGTTCAGCCAGAGCCGGTCGTCAATCTGCACCCCGATCACGCCGTCCACACCGATACGGGCGATCGCCAACTGGCCGATGGCCCAAGCTGCCACGGCATCGGGAGCGCTGATGGACACCTGGTTTCCTGCTACGGAGATGGGAAGCGCCTCGCCGTATATGTTTCGGAAAAACTCGGTGATCCCGACTGTGTCACCTGGCGCGGGCAGATTCACGCGACAGGTGATGGTCTCCTCCGCCCAACCGGTTAAAGTGCTGACCCACACCCGTCCCTTCCACTCATGCTGGCGGTAGGCATCCGGGTAGGCGGAACGCTGCACAGCCTGGGCCGTCTCGGTGATGTCGGCATTTTCCCAACCGTAGACACGTACCAGGGCGTCATAGAACTTCCCGGATGAATACCAGGGATCCATGACCTGCTCCGGGGTGCCCCAGCCCTGGCTGGGCCGCTGTTGGAACAACCCCAGCGAGTCGAGGTCACCGTAGTCAAGGTTGCGTAGCGTCGATTCCTGCCAAGCGGTCACCAACGCGATGGTGGCGGCTCGGGGCGGCAATCCGCGGCGGATCGACTCCGCAACGATGACCGACACATTGCCAGCCTGCTCCGGAGTGATGACCACTCGATGCTCATCCATGCTCACTACGCACACCGCGCTCTTCGCCCATCGTGCCCGGAGCTGATAGCTGTCGTCGGCTGGTGGTGATAGCTGTAGCAAAAGCCAGGACAACGCCACCACGGCGCTGAACAGGATGGCGATGATGACGCTCAGAATGACCACGGTCACCGCCGAGTACACGCGGCGCGGCGGCGGGGCGGTGGGGTCGGCGTATTTGGGGCTCATTGGCGAGATCCTGTCTGGTGTAGGGCGGGGGAGAGGGTGACGGCGGCACCGTGTTGTGGTAGCGCTCTGACAGTGCCGTTCATCGAGTCGCGGAGGAACAACAGATTCGATTGGCCGCTCAGTTCCAAAGCCTTCACCACCTGGCCGTCCGGCAGGCTCACCTTGGTGCCGGCGGTGACGTATAGCCCTGCCTCGACGACGCAGTTATCACCCAGCGAGATACCGAGCCCGGAGTTGGCCCCCAGCAGGCAGCCTCGACCGATGCTCACCTGCTCTTTACCGCCGCCGGAGAGAGTGCCCATGATGGACGCGCCGCCGCCGATGTCGCTGCCGTCGCCGACGCTCACTCCCTGGCTGATACGACCCTCCACCATGGAACGCCCCAGTGTGCCAGCGTTGTAGTTGACAAATCCCTCGTGCATCACGGTGGTACCTGCTGCGAGGTGGGCACCGAGCCGCACCCGGCTTGCATCGGCGATACGTACCGCGCTGGGCACCACATAATCCACCATTCGCGGGAAGCGATCCACGCCGTACGCATCGGGTTGACGTCCCTGTGCGGCGAGCGCGGCCCGGATGGCAGGAAAGTCGGCCGGCAGACACGGCCCGATCGATGTCCACATCACTATCGGCAACACGTTGAAGATGCCGTCCAGGTTTATGGTGCGCGGTTGGGCCAGCCGATGCGACAGCAGGTGCAGCCGGAGGTAGGCGTCGGGTACGTCCAGCGGCGGTTGGTCGAGGTCGATGCTGACGAGCATGACCTGGGTGCTGACACGTCGAATCGGGGCGGTGCCGGGAACGAGGATGGCGGGAGCCGGAGTACCTGCGTAATCGCCCAGGTGGGGCTCTGGGAACCAGGTGTCCAGCACCGTGCCATCGTCGTGAATAGTCGCCAAACCCCAACCCCAGGCCGACCTGCCCGTGCTCGACCTCGTTACCATGTTGATTAGCCTATCGGTTGAGCCGGACGGTTCCGGTAGGCTCGTCCACGTGGCATTGCCTGTAGCTGATCTAGCCCAGTTGTTCGCGGCGATAGTGGACATCGAATCCGTTAGCGGCGAGGAGCGGCGTTTAGCCGACGCGGTGGAGGAGACGTTACGGGGGGCTGCGCATCTCGGCGTCACCCGCTACGGCGACACCATCGTCGCTCGTACCAACCTCGGCAGGCCGAGTCGGGTGGTGATCGCCGGGCATCTGGACACAGTGCCGGTCGCCGGAAATCTGCCGAGCCGCTGGGAGGACGGGCCGACCGGGCCTAATCTGTACGGGCGGGGCACCTGTGACATGAAAGGCGGCATCGCCGTGATGCTGCGATTGGCGCTCGCCCTTGCCGCCCCCACCAGTGACGTCACCTGGGTTTACTACGATCACGAGGAAGTTGCCTACGATGCCAACGGCCTGGGGCGGGTGTTGGACACCGCCCCCGAACTGCTCGCGGGGGATTTCGCGGTGTTGTTGGAGCCCACCGGCGCTGTGATCGAAGGCGGCTGCCAGGGTTCGATACGTCTCGATGTCACCACCCGGGGGAGAGCGGCGCACTCGGCGCGCTCCTGGTTGGGGCACAACGCCATCCACGACATCGCGGACGTGATCGAACTGGTGCGTGCTTACCCGGTGGGTGAGGTGATGGTAGACGGGCTCAGCTACCGCGAGGGGCTGAACGTCACCCTCATCAACGGTGGCGTGGCCGGTAACGTGATCCCTGACCACTGC
>JAIRRM010000143.1 GCA_031255975.1 Propionibacteriaceae bacterium
TCGTCATTCCGGCCTCCGAGCCGGAATCTGTGGCCAAAGGTAGGCCAAACACAGTGTGCCCCACCTGAAAAGGTGAGGCACACCGTGGTGATGCTCGCTATGACTCGACTGTGTCCGTGGCCGTGCGCTTTCCGTGGTCACCCGCCAAGTATTCGGCGATGAGGGCGGTGATGTCTAGACCCGTGGTGGCCTTGACGGTGGCGGGAACCGAAGTGGTGAGGTCGGTCACCAGTTGCTGCACTCCGCTGGCACCGTCCGCGCTACCGACGACGGTGATGTTGTCGATTTCACCCAGCGGTTTGGCGGCAGCGGCGAAGATTTCCGGCAGGGCGGCAAGCACCCGGTCGATGACCGCCTGCTGGCCGTACTTCTCGTACGCTGCCGCCAGCAGTTCCTTCACCTGTGCTTCGGCCTCACCCTTGGCGCGGATGGCTTCGCCTTCGGCCAAGCCCCTGGCGCGGGTGGCGTTTGCCTCACCCAGACCTTCGGCTTCCAGCCGATCCTTGTTGGCTTCGGCGGCCTTCTTCACCCGGGCGGCTTCGGCTTCGGCGTTCTTCTGCGCCGTGTAGAGCGCGGCGTCGGCGGCCTTCTGGGCACGGTAGAGATCGGCGTCTGCTACGGCGTTCACCTCGGCGGCCAACTCCTTCTGTCGCAGGATGGCGCGCTCGGCGGCGGCGGATTGCTCAGCTTTCACGATGAGCACGTTCTGTTCTGCCGAAGTGCGTGGCCCTACGGCGTTCGCCTCGGCGGTGGCCTTCTCGGTCTCCTTGCGGAACTCGGCGATCTTCAGTTCGGAGTCGCGTTGTGCTTCGGCGGCTACGATGCGGGCTTCGGCCTCAGCCTTTGAGGCGGCCTTGGTGGCTTCGGCTTCGGCGACCTTTGCGGTCTTCTGCACTTCGGCGACGCGGGGGCGGCCCAGGTTGCGGATGTAGTCGCCGGGGTCGGTCTCGATGGAGTTGATCTGTAGGGTATCGACCCGGAGGCCGGATTCGGTGAGCGCCTCGGCGGCTGCCTCTTTCACCTTGGTGGCCAGCGCCTCGCGGTCGCGCAGCATCTGTTCGATGCTCATGTTGCCCAGCACGCCACGCAGGTTGCCGCCCAGGATGTTACGTACGATGTTGTCGAACTCCATGTCCGGCTTGTTGAGGAAGCGCTGTGCGGCGGCCTTCACGCCTTCCAGGGTGCCGTCCACTTTCGACAGTGCGGTGGCGTCCACGATTACGGTGATGTTGTCACTGGATACGGCATTCACCTGAATCTGAATCTCACGCGAATCAAGCCCCAAGGTGTCGCATTTCTGTACGAACGGGATGATGAACTTACCCTTGCCGATGGAGATGTCCACGCCGCCTTCGGTGCCTGAACCGGTGATGACCAGCGCCTCGTTGGCGTTGGGGATGCGGTAGCGCTTGGCGATTGCCCAAACGATGAGCAACAGCAGCAGCACGATACCGGCGATGCCGAAGATGAGGCTGTTATCGATAATAAGATCCATGGATGGACTCCTTTGTCTGTTTTGTCCGTATTGCGGTGTACGTCGGTGGGGGCTATGGGCCGGTGGGGTCGAAGGTGGGGGGTATGAAGTCAGTAGGAAGTCTACGTATGCTCACCGCGTCGGCGCTGAGTAATCGTTCGATTATCACCTCATCGCCGACGGCTACGTCTTCTGTGATGTTGGCCATGAAGGTGCGTGGCGAACCGAGGTAGTTGGTGGCGATGATGGCCTTACCTCCCGCCTTGGCGGCGGTCTGTACGGTGCCAAGCTGCCCTTCGACTCGCTTCATGTCCAGTTCGTCTGGTTTGCCCTCTAACTTGCGGAACATGCCATATAGCAGCACGGCGATGTACCACATGGCCACGCCGAAGGCCAGGCCGGTGAGTATCGCGAATACCGGGCCGAAACCGAGGCCGACGCCGATGATGCCACCGAAGCCCATTCCGGCGACGAACCCGGAGATGGCCGCCAACGAGAACCAGCCGCCCGAGAAGCCGTCAACGTCGTGGTCAAACCCGAAGTCAAGGTCGATCACGTCGAGAATGCCATCAAGGAGTAGCGAAAAAGCCAGGGCGAGGGTGCCGGCCACTGCGCAGACGATGAATGCTGTCATGATGCCCTCCCGCTGGTATGACCTCTTGGAGCTAATCCTATTGGTTGCCCAGGCCAGTGCCATGGCTCGGCGGGGGAAGATGAGTGTGCGTACTCAGGCCATCTCCTGACGGCGCGCGGTGGGGCTGAGGCCGTATTTGCTCTTGTAGGAACGGGAGAACTGGCTCAGGCTTGGGTACGACAGCGTTGCCGCTATCTCCGTCACGCTCATGGTGGTGTCGCGCAACAGTGACTTTGCAACGCTCAGCTTGGCGGTTGCGATGTAGCTGGAGAGCGTCTGGCCTACTTCCCGGTGGAAAAGAGACGACAGATAATTGGGGTGCAGGTTCAGTTCAGCTGCCACGTCGCGCACCTTCAGCGGCTCGTACAGGCGAGCGCGTACGAGCCTGATCGCCCGCAGCACCGGCAGCGGGTATTGAGTGACAGGCGAATCCTCGAACAGCCGGATGTAATCGTGCAGACAGTCTTTTGCCAACTGGACTACCGCCGCTATGTCGGGCTTCAGTTCTAGCTGGTAGATGTAATAGTCGGAGAGGGCGTAACAGTGTTCTGCGATGCCGCCCGAGTCGATGACCGCGCGGCATACCACCGTGATGGCGCAGATCATCGAGTTTTTCATCGAGCGCAGTGGCTGGGGCGCGAGACGGGTGGTGTTGTTTATGCTCTCCTGCTGTGCGATCAACTCGAAAAGATCCATCCGACCGCGCAGCAACGCCTCGATGCCCTGGCGTTCCTGTTCGCGCGAGATGTGCCGATAGCCAGTGAGCAGGATCGCCGGGTTTACCAGTTCAGGACGGGTGGCCATCATGGGACGAGTCTTGCATAAGTATGTATTAGAAATCAGCAAAATAGCTGAGGAAAAGGCAACATGGTTCTAAAGAGCGCCGCTAGGCTCACCGCAAGATTTGCGGCAAGGAGGCGCTATGCAAACTCTCGACCTTGGCGGTGAGTGGCTGCTCACCGATCTGAGCACCGGAGTCGATCTCGTGGGGCGGCTGCCCGGTCAGAACTACCTTGATCTTGAAGCCGCCGGAGTCATTCCCGACCCGTTCTGGGCCGACAACGAGGCCACGGCGACCAAGGTGGCGGAACATGTTTTCAGCTATGTGCGCGGCTTCGAGGTAGACAGATCACTGCTGGAGGCTCTCCATGTCGAACTGGTCTGCGCTGGACTCGACACTCTGGCCACCGTGCGCCTCAACGACAAAGTGGTGTTGCAAGCCGATAACGCTTTTCGTACCTGGCGGGTCGATGTCAAAGACGTCCTGAAGCCGGGAGCCAACCGAATTGAGGTGCTGTTCGCCAGCCCGTTGCCGTACCTCGCCGCGAAGGCGCGCGAAACCAAGTTGTTCGCGGTGGGGTTCGGTGCCAAGGCCGCCTATCTGCGTAAACCTCAATGCCACTACGGCTGGGACTGGGGCCCCAATCTGCCGCCCGTCGGTATCACCGGAGGTATCGAGATTCAGGCCTATCAGGCGCGGCTGGACGAAGTGCGGGTGGTGCAAGAGCACCGAGACGACCAGACGGTGACGCTACGGGTAGCCGCCACGGTCGCCGGTACGACGCTCGACGCCACGGCGGGTGAGATCAATGGCTACACCGTACGTACGATGCTCACCGATCCCTCCGGAGAGCCGACTTCTCTCACCATCGCCAACCCCCAACTTTGGTGGTGCAACGGGCTCGGGTCGCAACCGCTTTACACCCTCACCGTTGAACTCGTCGCCGCAGACGGCACCGTCTGCGACAGCGTCACCAAACGTGTCGGACTGCGCACGCTCACCCTGGAAACCCCCCGTGACGAGCATGGACGCAACTTCAGGTTTGTCCTCAATGGTGTGCCCATCTTTGCCAAGGGTGCCGACTGGATTCCGTCTGACACCTTCATCACCCGTACGACCCGCGCCGATCTCGCGTATTACTTCGACGCGGCGGTCAGGGCAAACATGAACATGCTACGGGTCTGGGGTGGCGGCTACTACGAATCGGACGACTTCTACGATCTAGCCGATGAGCGTGGCATCCTCATCTGGCAGGATTTCGCGTTCGCGTGCAGCGAGTATCCCCTTACCGACAACGCCTTCCTCGCCAACGTCAAAGCCGAGGTGCACGACAACGTGACTCGCATCCGTCACCATGCGTCCTTGGCGCTGTGGAGCGGCAATAACGAGGTGTTCGCGCTGCTCGGGTTGATGAAAAAGCCGAGCGCGGCACGCCACAAGGTGTTCTTCCATGTCACTTTGCGCGACTGGGTGAAAGCGGACGACGACATCACCGCGTACTGGCCCGGAAGCCCGAGCAGCGGCGAAGCCAACCGGAGCGCGCTCGGCTACAACCACGGCGACTCGCATCTGTGGCGGGTGTGGCATGGCATGGCACCGATTGAGTCGCTGGGGGCGCTACCGGCCAGGTTCTGTTCCGAGTTCGGCCTTGAATCGATGCCGGAGCGCGCCACCGTGTCCCGCTTCACCGACGCGGTTGAGCCGTCCATCGAAGACCCGGTGATGAAGGTGCATCAGAAGTCTGGTGGCGGCAACGAGAAGATGCTTTTCTATATCCTCTCGAAGTACCCCGAACCGCGCTGTTTCGATGACTTCATCTACCTTTCACAGCTCATCCAAGCCGAGGCGATCCGCGAGGCCGTCGAGGGCTGGCGGCGACGTATGGGCATCAGCAACGGCGCGCTCTACTGGCAGTACAACGACGTGTGGCCGACCGCCAGTTGGGCTTCGCTGGATTCCGAGAAACGTCCCAAGGCGTTGCAGTACGCCGCGCGCCATTTCTACGCGCCACTCGCCTTAAGCGTCACTCCCGTGGGGCACGGTAACGGACGTAGCCGCGAAATATGGGGAGTGAACGACTTCCCCGAGGTTTTCGAGGGGGTCTTGGACGTGAGTGTTGCGACGCTAGCCGGCGAGGTGTTGTCGGCCACCACGACGCCGGTCGTCCTCGGCGCGACCGGGGCGTTCCGGCTGGCGTCTCTGCCGCTGTCGACGTTGCTTAGTGGGCACGACCCCAAAGACGCTTATCTGAGCGCGACGCTGTATGACAGGGATGGACGGGCGGTATCGGCCCGAACCGCCCTTTTCACGCCTGATCGGGAAGCAGGTTTGAGCGACCCCGGATTGCAGGTGTGCGTGACCCCACTTGGCGAGGCCGCGTACGACATCGCCCTCGTCGCGACCAAGAGTCTCGCGCGGTTCGTCAAAGTGGCGGTGAGCGGGGTGGACGTACGGCTGTCCGACCAGTGCTTTGACGTCGCGGTGGGACACCCGGTGACGATTCGGGCGGAGTTGCCAAGCTCGGACGGAACCGTCTTGACCGACGAGCGGGTGAGTGTGCGTTGCCTCAACGACATCGCGCCGACCAGCAAACCGGCGGCGTTCCTAACCCGGTTGAAGCAGCGGCTCAAGCCGATGAACCTGCTCACCGGGGTGGTCTTCAAGGTGCTGGAGGTGAGGGAATCCCATGGCGACATCTGAGGCCGCGCGCTTAGGATACGAGAGCACGAGGGCGGAACGCTGGTCGTTCTGCGCGTACTCGTTCGGTCAGATCGTCATCTACACGATCGTATCGACGTATGTGCAGCTATACATGACAGACATCGGCATCACCGCCGCCGCAACCGGCGTGATTCTGCTTGTCGCGCGCATCTGGGACGGCGTGAACGACCCGATCTTCGGCGTCATCGTCAACAGGATGAACCTCGGGGCCGGTAAATACCGACCGTGGCTCAACACCTCCGCGCCGCTGATCGCGCTGTTCACGATCGGTATCTTCATCGTGCCGTCAAGCCTCGACGTGGTTGCCAAGACGGCGCTCGTCGCGGTGATGTACCTGTTGTGGGATCTGAGCTACACGATGTGCGACATTCCGTACTTCTCGATCACCACCGTGATGACCGGTGATGTGGCCGAACGCAACGCGATCATCTCGCGGGGGCGTATCTTCACCGGCCTCGGTGCGGTGTTCGTGGTGGGGCTGTTCCCGAAGTTGTACCCGAAGATCGGTTGGCCGATGGCGGTCGGCATCATGGCGCTGGTGGGGTTTGCCGGCATGTTCTTCCTCGGGAGGGTCAGCGTCGAGCGGCATCGTCCGCCCGCCGACGAGTCGCCGTCTTTGGGTGAACTGCTGCGTATCGTCGTTGGCAACCGCTACCTGATGGTGCTGTGCGCGGCGGCCGTTATCACGAGCGTGTGCAACTTCGTCACGGTTGTGTTGCCGTATTTTGCGATTCATGTGCTCGGCGGCGAACAGATGCTGTCGCTGGTGCAGTTGACCAGTCTCGGCACGATGCTGGTGTTCATCGTTTTCGCGCCAACGCTGATACGCAAGGTGGATAAGTTCTACGTGCTGCTGGGCTCGCTGGTGGTGTGGGCTCTCATGTCGCTGGTCATGTATCTGGTGGGCTACGACGATCTGGTGTTGTTCCTTGTCGTGGCGTCAATACGTACGGCGGCGGCGGGCTTTCCCGGCACCTTCCTAGTGCTGTTCATCGTGGACTGCGCCGAATACGCGCGGTTCGTCTCCGGTGAAGACGCCACGGCGGCGACGGTGTCGATCCAGACGGTGACCAACAAGATAAATGGGGCGTTGGCTTCGGGTTTTGCCATGTTGATACTGGGGTTTGCCGGCTTCATCGAAGGCGAGGGTGCCGTCCAGAGCCCTGAGGTACTGCGGCTGATTTGGCATTTGATGTCGTGGCTGCCGGCTCCGGGCGCGATCCTCGCGGCGGCGCTGCTGTGGTTTAAGTACCGGCTCCGCGATAGCGATATCCAGTTGATGAGCCTTGCGAATCAGGGTCAGCTCACCCCTGACGAAGCCCGTAGCGGTTTCAGCCCTGGTGTGAGGGCCTGAACCTCATCGCCTTGGCGTCCCGGCATTAGACTGTACGTTTTTACGTGGTAGACCACACAAAAACGTACAGTCTGGCCGTTTACCCCGCTGGCCAGTGGGTTGAGTCATGGGCGCTCAACTTGTAGATTGAGTGTGCTAGACTCAATGCAACACGGTTTTCAAGACTCTTTATTGGAGGCAAACACTATGGCTCGTGCAGTCGGTATCGACCTCGGCACTACCAACTCCGTCATCGCCGTCATGGAGGGCGGGGAGCCGACGGTTATCGCCAACGCGGAGGGTGGCCGTACCACCCCGTCCGTCGTCGGTTTCACCAAGTCGGGCGAGGTGCTGGTCGGCGAAGTGGCGAAGCGTCAAGCGGTCGCCAACCCTGATCGCACCATCCGTTCCGTCAAACGCCACATGGGCACCGCCTGGACCACCGAGATCGAAGGCAAGACGTATAAGCCGCAGCAGATCAGCGCCTTCGTGCTGCAGAAGCTGAAGCGCGACGCCGAAGCGTATCTCGGGGAGCCGGTCACCAACGCCGTCATCACCGTGCCGGCGTATTTCGGTGACGCCGAGCGTCAGGCCACCAAGGAGGCGGGCGAGATCGCCGGTCTCACCGTTGATCGCATCATCAATGAACCCACCGCCGCGGCGCTCGCCTATGGTCTCGACAAGGCCGACAAGGAACATACGGTGCTGGTGTTCGACCTCGGCGGCGGCACCTTCGATGTGTCGTTGCTCGACATCAGCGACGGCGTGTTCGAGGTGAAAGCCACCAAGGGCGACGCTCGCCTCGGCGGCGACGACTGGGATCAGGTGGTCATCGACTGGCTGGTGAAGCAGTTCCAGAACAAATACGGCAAGGATCTCAGCAAGGACAAGCTGGCCGGGCAGCGCCTCAAGGAGGCCGCCGAGCGTGCCAAGATCGAACTTAGCCAGATGCAGGCCACCGAGATCAACCTGCCGTACATCACGCAGGGTGACGACGGCCCGCTGCACCTGGAAGAAAAGCTGACCCGCGCCGAGTTCCAGCGGATGACCCAGAGCCTGCTCGACCGCTGCAAAGGGCCGTTCAACGACGTGCTGAAAGACGCCAAAGTTTCGGTTGCCGACATTGACCAGATCATCCTGGTGGGCGGCTCCACCCGGATGCCCGCGGTGCAGGATCTCGTCAAGGAACTTTCCGGCAACAAGGAGCCAAACCGCTCTGTAAACCCGGACGAAGTGGTGGCGCTCGGCGCGTCGCTACAGGCCGGTGTGCTGAAGGGCGAGGTGAAAGACGTGCTGCTGCTCGACGTCACCCCGCTCTCCCTCGGCATCGAGACCAAGGGTGGCGTGATGA
This sequence comes from Propionibacteriaceae bacterium, assembly GCA_031255975.1. Lineage (GTDB taxonomy): Bacteria > Actinomycetota > Actinomycetes > Propionibacteriales > Propionibacteriaceae > WRGV01. Next base: position 8,295 of record JAIRRM010000143.1, read on the forward strand.
CGCGCATCATCGAGCGCAACACCACCATCCCCACCAAACGCTCGGAGATCTTCACCACCGCCGACGATAACCAGCCGAGCGTGATGATTCAGGTTTACCAAGGTGAACGCGACTTCGCCAAGGACAACAAGAGCCTGGGTAACTTCGAGTTGACCGGGCTGATGCCCGCGCCGCGCGGCGTGCCGCAGATCGAGGTCACCTTCGACATCGACGCCAACGGCATCGTGCATGTGTACGCCAAGGACACCGCAACCGGCAAGGAGCAGTCCATGACGGTGACCGGTGGTTCGGCGCTCGGCAAAGACGACATCGACAGGATGATGAAGGAGGCCGAGAGCCACGCCGAGGAGGATAAGAAACGCCGCGAGTCCGTCGAGATGCGCAACGAGGCCGACGCGCTGGCTTTCCGTACCGAGAAGCTGCTGAAGGAGAACACCGACTCCATTCCGCAGGATGTGCGGGAGCCGGTGGAGCAGGCCATTGCCACGCTCTCCGATGCGCTGAAGCGTAGTGATAACGACGCCGAGGTGAAGGCCGCCATGGACGATCTGAACCAGAAGGCCGCCGCCATGGGACAGGCCGTTTACGCCGCAGCACAGGCGGCGCAAGCGAGTGGGACAACCGACGCTGGCGAGACCGCCGGTGACACCGCTGCCGGTGGCTCCGATGAGGATGTCATCGACGCCGAGATCATCGACGAAGAGCCGAAGGGCGAGTAGTCATGAGTGAACCGACGAACGAACACTCGTCCGCCGAGGAGCAGGCGGCAGAACCGCGCCACGACGAGCCGAGCGGGGAGGGTTTGCCAGGCTCGTCCTCAAACCCCACCACGGATGCGGGCGAAATGCCCGCCGCTGGAGCCGAGGAGGCCGTCACCGACGAGTGGAGCGTGGCCGCGCAGCAGCTCATCGACGAGGCGAAGGCGGCGCTGGATGACAACGCCAACGCCGCCCTCACCGACGGGCAACGCATCGTGCAGTTGGAGGAGTTGATCGCGGAGCGCACCGACGATTTGCAGCGGCTCCAGGCCGAGTACGTCAACTACAAGCGGCGTGTTGATCGTGACCGCGCGGTGGCAAAGCAGCAGGGTATCGATTCGGTGGTCAAGCAATTGGTGCCGGTGGTTGACACCGTAGCTACCGCGCGCGAGGCCGAGGAGATCACCGGCGGGTTCAAGGCGGTGGCCGATGAACTCGACAAACTGGCCGTGACGATGGGGCTTACCAGTTTCGGCGCTCCAGGTGACGAGTTCGACCCGAACTTGCACGAGGCGCTGTTGCAGATCCCCACCGCGGACTTCCCGCCGATGAGTATTGCGCAGGTGATTCAGCGCGGCTACAAACTTGCTGATGCGGTGCTACGTCCGGCGCGCGTCGCAGTAGCGGTGGAGCCAGCGGAGTGAGATGAGCAGCAAGGACTGGCTGGACAAGGACTACTACAAAATCCTTGGGGTGGCGAAGGACGCGAAGGCAGCGGACATCAAGAAGGCGTTCCGCAAGATTGCCCGCGAGAACCACCCAGACCAGCACCCTGGCGACCGACAGGCGGAGCAGCGTTTCAAAGCGGCGTCCGAAGCACACGACATCCTCTCCGATCCCGATAAGCGCAAGGAGTACGACGATGCCCGTTCGCTGTTGGGCGGCGGGTTCAAGTTTCAGCGCTCGCCGGGCGGCGCTACGGGTGCTGGTGGTGCGACCAGTTTCGAGGACATGTTCCAGCGTTTCACCGCTGGTGGTTCCGGGCCGGGCCCCGACCTGGGCGACATCCTGGGCGGGCTCGGCAACTTGTTCGGCCCCGGTTCGGCGCAACCCAACGCCTCGTTCCGGCGTGGTTCCTCCAAACCGGCCCGGCGCGGTGCCGATGTCGAGAGCGAAGTGAACATCACGTTCGCGCAGGCCGTGGAGGGGGCGACGGTCTCTGTGAACATGGTGTCTGACGCCCCCTGCCCGACCTGCAAAGGCACCGGCGCGAAAGCGGGCACCATGCCGCGAGTGTGCCCGTCCTGCTCCGGGTCGGGTGTTGAGCCCGGTTCCTCTCCCTCCTCCACCACACCCTGCAAAACCTGTCTCGGGCGAGGGCTGTTGGTGGACGAACCGTGCGGCGCGTGTGGCGGCTCGGGGCGTGCCAAATCGTCTAAGACCATGAACGTACGGGTGCCAGCCGGGGTGCTGGACGGGCAGCGTATCCGTCTCAAAGGCAAAGGCTCCAAGGGTGAGAACGGCGGAGCCGCAGGCGATCTGTACGTTACGGTGCATGTGGGTAGGCATCCGGTGTTCGCGCGTAGCGGGGCCAATCTGAGCGTGGAGGTGCCGGTGACGTACGTCGAGGCGGCACTCGGTGCCGAGGTGAGTGTGCCGGTGTGGGGTGGCAACCCGGTGCGATTGCGTATCCCGGCGGGTACGCCGAACGGTCGTACCTTCCGGGTACGAGGCAAAGGGGTGCAAAAGAGTAACGCGGAGTACGGTGACCTGCTTGCCACCATCGCCGTCACCGTGCCCGGAACGCTGAGCCCCGCAGCGCAGGCAGCGCTAGAGGAGTACGCCGCGCTGGTAGCCGAGCCAAACCCCCGCGTAAAACTGCTTGAGGAGGCCCAAACATGACCATATCCCCGCATCCCCGCCCCCGTCATCGCGCCCCCCTTCCCGTTACCGCCCACTCTCTCTCCGTTAGTGTGGTTTCCTTTTCCGTCATTGCGGCCTCTGAGCCGCAATCTCTTTCTGTCATCGCGTCCCCTCTTCCCGTTAGTATGGTTTCCTTTTCCGCCATTGCGTCCTCCCTTTTCGTCATTGCGGCCTCTGAGCCGCAATCTCATGTGGAGGGGGTAAGCGTATGAGTCAGTCATTGCCTGATCTGGTTGACATAGAAGCCCCAATCTTCACCGTGACGGTGGCGGCGCGACTGGCCGGGATGCACCCGCAGACGTTGCGCACATACGACCGGATGGGCCTGGTGGTGCCGAAACGTACCAAGGGTCTGGGCCGCCGCTACAGCCCGCGCGACATCAAGAAGCTGCGCCTTATTCAGCATCTGAGCCAAGAAGAAGGCGTCAATCTCAACGGCATCAAGCGCATCATCGAGTTGAGCGACCAACTCGATGTCGCCGCCGCCCGTATCGCGCAACTCACCGAACTGTTGCAAGTGCTCACCATGGACGAGCACGTCGCTCGCGTCTTCACCGCTGGCATGGAGGGCGACGTGCGTCCCGGTCGGGGCCTCAGTCGTCCGGCTGCCTTGCCTGCGGCCTGAGTGATACCCCATAGAGCGACACGTTGAAAGGGGCGTGAATGGCGGCGGTTGACTATAAAAAGATGCAGCGTGACCTGTATCAACCTGGCACAAGCCCGTCCGTGGTGGAGGTGCCCAGGCTGGCATTCCTACTGGTGGCCGGCAGTGGCGATCCGAACACGAGCGAGGAGTATACGGCGGCGGTGGAGACTCTCTACGGGCTTTCGTACACCATCAAGATGAGTGGCAAAAGTATCCACAAGCCGGACGGATACTTCGACTACGTGGTGCCGCCGCTGGAAGGGTTGTGGCAGCTTGACGACGGCGGAGAGTTCCGGGGCGGCGGCGCGGCGATCACAGACAAAAGCAAGTTTTCCTGGACGATGCTGCTACGGCAACCGGAGTTTGTGACTCCAGCCGTGGTCGATGCGGCGAAGGCCGCGCTTGCCAAGAAGAAGCCCCGGCTTGACCTGTCGCTGGTGCGCTTCGAGCCCTACGCCGAAGGGCTTTGCGTGCAGGTGATGCACATCGGTAGCTACGACGATGAACCGGAAACCGTGGCTCGGCTTGCGCGCTTTGTGGCGGAAAACGGATACCAGGAGGATTTCAGCGCTGGCCGCCGCCACCATGAGATCTATCTCTCAGATCCGCGCAAAACCGCGCCGGAGAAGCTGCGGACGATAATCCGGCATCCGATAAAGGCGCGGGGCTGAATCATGCGGTCTCCGGTTAGATTTGCCGAGGCCGCCATCGTTGAAAATGCGGTGGTGAACCGCGTCAAAGCTAATTGAGGTTGCCGGAGGCGTCATCACCTCCAGCCATCCGACGAGGGTTTTAGGCGCGAGGTCGCCATAGGGTGATCGGTGATCCCGGGTGGTTTCATGCCGGGGTGGCAGAGCGCCTGTGTGGGGGTTCCGGTTCGGGGGCCGGAATGACGGGTTTCGGGTGGTTTCACACTGAGCAGCAAAGCGCCCGGCAAGGGATCGGGGTGCGAACTCGCCGTGGGGCGGGGTCTTAGAGCGCGGGGTCCTCAGGCCACATGGTTTTGATCTCGTCGCCGTCGCGCCAGGCGCAGAGGCAGAGGTCGGAGTTCCATACGATCGCGCCGTTACCGTCTGGGCCGAGGGCGATGATGCCGCCCAGCGAGTCGCGCCCACCGATCTCAACGCTCATGGTGGTTTCTACCGCTTCGGGTAGTGGCGTACCCAGGTATTTGATACGGGCGGCGATGTCGTGGGCCACCGCACCCTGGATGAACGCCTCGCCGTGGCCGGTGCCAGACACCGCCACTACGCCGTTCTCGGCCCAGGTGCCCGCGCCCAGAATCGGGGTGTCGCCGACGCGAGCCACTGGCTTGCCCCCGAACCCGCCAGTTGATGTGGCCGCCGCCAGTTGCCCAGAGGCATCCAACGCCACCGCGCCCACGGTGCCGTGTTTCGGTTTCTCGGCGTTGCCCTGCTGGATGGCGCTGAGATACGCCCGTGTGTAGTCGGTGATGAACCACTCGTTCGGCACCAACTCCAAACCCCAGTTTTCGGCGTAGCTGTCCGGCGGATCGGCGAGCAGCACGCTCGGGGATTCCTCCATCACCTTACGGGCGTACAGCACGGGGTGACGTACATGCCGCGACACCGCGACGGCTCCACCCTGCCCGGCCCCCGTCATCACCGCCGCGTCATGCTCCACTTCGCCCGCATGGGTCAGGCCCGCACCGCGCCCGGCGTTGAACACCGGGGTGTCCTCCAGCGAGCAGACCGCAGCGCACACCGCGTCCAGCGCACTCCCGCCAGCGGCCAGTACCGCCTCACCAGCCTGGTACGCGGCGATCAGCCCTTCGCAGATCAACTGCGGTCGTTCGTCTGCCCCCGGCACGGTGCCTTTCGGTGGCACCCAGCTACGCCCACCGGCACCGCCGTGGATGATGAGGGCATACGGGAACTGTGAGGTGGTCTTGATAAGCACCCAACAACTTTACGACTTTCAGGCGAAGTATCCCGAAGCCGGTTCCGCTGTCATCTGCCGAGTTCGCAACCGCCCGATCACTTAGCGCGGATGCGAACCAAGCACCGCGGCTATCACGCAGGGAGTTGTCGAACATGTACTCATACGATACGGGTTTCCCCACGCCGGCGTGCGAACGGCAAGATGGCCTTGGAGCGCGAACTGCGTCCACTCAAAGCCATCAGCGATAACTATCCGAAGTACCTCATCGTTACAGCCGGGTTCAGCCTCAATCTGGACGGCATCCAGCGGTTGAGCCTGACGGATTGGCTACTTATCGCTGACCGAGGTTTGTTATGGGCGGAGTTTGCCACGGGGTGATGGTTGTGGCAGTACGTACGTACCGTGCAAGATGCCGCGCATTACGCGATGTGTACGTAGCTGCGCATCTCAGGGAGGCGACACCCCTGTGAGGGCATCGCGCAAACCGAGTTGACACTACCGGGTTTGTGCTGTGATCGAGGTTGTTGAATCCATTCGGGGGTTTCAATGACAGAATGGAATCCCCAGTTGAGAGGAGTGGCACGGTGGGTCAGGTGGACGAGCCTCGCGTTGCTGCGGCGGTAAGAGAACTGTTGGCGGCTATCGGTGAGGACCCCGACCGCGACGGGCTGCGTGAGACCCCGGCCAGAGTGGCGCGTGCCTGCGCCGAGATCTTCTCCGGCATGAGCGAAGACCCCGCCCAGATCCTCGCCACTACTTTTGACGCCAGCCATGACGAGATGGTGTTGGTACGTGACATTGAGGTTTACAGTCTGTGCGAACACCATCTGCTGCCGTTTCACGGAGTGGCGCATGTTGCCTACATCCCGCCGGAGACCGGTCGTATCACCGGGCTGTCGAAGTTGGCCCGGCTGGTGGACGCCTACGCGAAACGCCCCCAGGTACAAGAGCGCCTCACCACCCAGATTGCGGACGCGTTGGTGAAACATCTGGACGCGCGTGGCGTGCTGGTGGTGGTGGAATGTGAGCACCTCTGCATGACGATGCGCGGCGTAAAGAAGCCCGGCTCCAAAACCCTCACCTCTGCGGTGCGCGGACTGTTGCGGAGCACCGCCACCCGAGCCGAGGCGATGGCGCTCATCACCGAGGGGCGGTGAAATGACGGACGCACCTGCCCCGACGTGCGGTCCTTCCAGCGATAAGCAAGCCGATTGCGCTCGAACACAGCCGCCGACCGCGATGGCTGGGTTGGCGGATCGTTGCGAGACATCACCGCGAGCTATCGCCGTGCCCATCGCTGGAGCTGAGCGTCCTGTCATCATGGGGGTGCTGAACGTCACCCCGGATTCATTCTCCGATGGCGGACGATTCGCCGCCAGCGATGCGGCGATACGGCAAGGGCTCGACCTCGCCCGACAGGGTGCCGCCATCGTCGACGTGGGCGGCGAATCCACCCGTCCCGGAGCGAGGCGAGTAAGCGCGGCTACGGAACAACGTCGCGTGTTGCCCGTCATTGAAGGGTTACGCGCCGCCGCCGCTGATCTTGTCATCTCCGTTGACACCATGCGAGCCAGCACGGCCCGCGCCGTCGTCCAGGCTGGGGCGTCCATCGTCAATGACGTTTCCGGAGGGTTGGCCGATCCCGACATGCTGCGCGTCGTCGCCGACCTCGACTGCGATTACATCTGCCAACATTGGCGTGCCTCCAGCGATGTGATGGGCGATCACGCTGGGTACGTCGATGTGGTGGCGGAGGTACATGCGGAACTTCAGGAGCGGTTGCGGGCGGTGTTCGCCGCCGGTATCGCCACTGAGCGCGTCATCATCGACCCCGGACTGGGGTTCGCCAAACAGCGCGCCCATGATTGGGCTCTCATCGGGGAGTTGGCGTCTTTCACCGCGTTGGGTCATCGGGTGCTCGTCGGGGCGTCCCGGAAGCGGTTTCTGGCCCAACCGGGAGACACCCCCGTAGACCGTGATGCCGCGACCGCCGCCATCAGTCTGTTGGCTGCCAAGGCCGGGGTATGGGCCGTACGGGTACACAACCCGATGGCTACCGTTCAGGCTTTCAGCGTGCTCGATTGCTGCCGCGATAGCGCGCGAGTGCTGGGGCACCCCCGCTGAAACTGGGGCCGTTTAGCCATTCCCCGAACCGCTGTGGTCTGGGAACATATCCCAGCCCCGCTCGGCGGGTTGCCCGTTGTATTTGCGTTCAATTCGGCTTTCGGGGGCGTGGTATTTTTCGACGGCTAGACGTAGCCGGACGCGGATTGGAGGAATAAAGGACGGAGGAAGCGCGTAGGGTGAAGCTATGACCACCGGCACCATCACCATCACCGGGCTGGATGCCATCGGGCATCACGGGGTGTTTGGCTATGAGCGCGAATTAGGGCAGCGTTTCAGCGTCGATCTGGAGCTGACGATTAGCTGGCCAGAACACGATCTGCTGGCGGCCACGGTGGATTACGCGGCGGTCGCCATGGAAACGGTGGCGCTGATCGCCGGGGAGCCGGTGACGCTCATCGAAACGCTGGCGAGCCGTATCGCCGATCAGGTGCTCAGCCATGTTGGCGTGTTGCGGGTGTGCGTCACGGTCAACAAGCCGGATGCTCCGATACCGACGTCGTTTAAGAACGTGGCGGTAACGCTGGTGCGAGAGCGGGAGCATGATTAGAAAATCGCCGGTTCGAGCAGCGACTGAGCCGAAGGAGGACGAGCCGCCTCGGTTACGGCGACTAAGACAGCGGCTCGCCGCAGGGCGGCAGACCGAACCCCTCGCGGTGGAGGCCGCTACGGAGGCTGACGTGGCGGGTTGCCTTCCGCGGGGAGCGAAAGTCGTCCTCTCGCTGGGTTCCAATCAGGGTGACTCCATCGGCTACCTGCGTCGCGCGGTGTCCTGGTTGCGCGAGATTCCCGGTTTACGCCTCATCGCTAGCTCCAGCGTCTATCGCACTACCCCCGTCGATTATCTGGAGCAGCCTGATTTTCTGAACGCCGTAGTCATCGGGCAATGCACCTTGGAGCCGTACACCCTGCTCACCTTCACTCAGGCCATCGAAGCGCGGCTGGGGCGGGTGCGTGTCATCGACAAGGGTCCACGCACCATAGACATAGACATCATCGCCTACGACGGTCATGAGTTGCGCACCCCGGAACTCACCATCCCACATCCACGAGCTTTTCAGCGGGAATTCGTGATGGTGCCTTGGGTTGAACTAGATCCAGATTTGACGCTGCGGTATCCGCAGTTTGCGTCTGCGGCGCGGCGAGTGCGGCCTCAAATCGATGCCACTGGCGAGGCGCAAGGGGCGCAAGCCGACATGCAGGCTGGCACTGAGAGTGGAGCGCAGTTCGGTGCTACGGATAGTGCCGGGATGAGGACGCCCCAGGTGGTGCGTACCGGCTTTGTGATTGGCGGGAACAAGCACACGCCACCAATCGTTAGTACAATAGGTCTACTGCCCGGTTGAGTCTGGGCGGCGCAACTTTGGTACGAGGAGTTTCGTTTGTTTGAGAGGTTCACCGACCGCGCTCGTCGCGTCATCATCTTGGCTCAAGAAGAGGCCAAGATGCTAAATCACAAGTACATCGGCACCGAGCATGTGCTGCTGGGTCTCATACGTGAGGACGAAGGCATCGCGGCGCAAGCGCTGAAGAACCTGGGGTTAACGCTGGAGAAGCTGCGGGCTGAGGTTGACGACATCCTGGGCCGCGGCGAGACGCAGCCTCAGGGCTCTATCCCGTTCACCCCCCGCGCCAAGCGGGTGCTGGAGCTGAGCCTCCGCGAGGCTCTCACCATTGGCCATAACTACATCGGCACCGAACACCTGCTGCTCGGTCTCACCCGCGAGGGTGAAGGCGTAGCCGCCCAGGTGCTCATCAAACTGGGGCATGAGTTGTCGCAGGTACGTCAGGCCGTCAAAGAGTTGCTACAGGGCGATCAGGGGGCTGGCAACGAATCTGGCAACGCCTCCGAGCGGGGCGGTGGCCGTGAGGCCATCGGCGTCGGCGGTACCAACTCGGTCAGTTCTGACGGCGCGTTGGGCAAGTTTGGCCGTAACCTCACCCAGTTGGCGAAAGAGGGCAAGCTTGATCCGGTGATCGGCCGGATCAAGGAGATTGAGCGGGTGATGGTGGTGCTCAGTCGCCGCACCAAGAACAACCCGGTGCTCATCGGCCAACCCGGTGTCGGCAAGACAGCCGTCGTCGAGGGCTTGGCGCAGGCCATCGTACGGGGTGACGTACCGGAGACGCTGCGTGGCAAGCAGATCTACACCCTTGATCTCGGCGCGCTTGTCGCCGGTTCGCGCTACCGTGGTGACTTTGAGGAACGCCTCAAGAAGGTGTTGAAAGAGATCAACGAACGCAAGGATGTCATCCTGTTCATCGATGAGATTCATACTCTCGTCGGGGCCGGTGCCGCCGAAGGCGCGCTGGATGCCGCCAGCCTGCTGAAGCCGATGTTGGCGCGTGGCGAACTACAGACCATCGGTGCCACCACGCTGGATGAGTACCGCAAGCACATCGAGAAGGACGCGGCGCTGGAGCGTAGGTTCCAGCCCATCCAGGTGGACGAGCCGTCCATCGCGCTCACCATCGAGATTCTTAAGGGGCTGCGGGATCGTTACGAGACACACCATCGGGTCACCATCACCGATGATGCGCTGGCCGCCGCCGCGAACCTTGCCGACCGCTATGTGCAGGATCGTTTTCTGCCTGACAAGGCCATCGACCTGATCGATGAAGCCGGTGCCCGGATGCGTATTCGCCGAATGACCGCCCCGCCCGATCTGCGTGAACTGGACGAGAAGATCGCCACCGTACAACTTGAGAAGGAGGCGGCACTTAATGAGCAGAACTACGAGTCCGCCGCCAAGCTGCGCGACGACGAGAAGACTTTGATGGAGGAGCGTGCCGAGAAACAGGCGGCCTGGGCAGAAGACGATTCTGCCGTCCCGGCGGTGATCGGCACCGAGGAGATCGCCGAGGTGTTGTCGTCCACCACCGGGGTGCCGGTTACTCAACTCACCGAGGAGGAATCGGCCCGGTTGTTGCAGATGGAGGCCGAGATCGGCAAGCGTTACATCGGCCAAGCCGATGCCGTTAAAGCGCTGGCCCGCTCCATCCGCCGTACCCGTGCTGGCTTGAAAGACCCGAAGCGCCCATCCGGCTCGTTCATCTTCGCCGGGCCGTCCGGCGTCGGCAAGACCGAACTGACGAAGGCCCTCACCGAGTTCCTGTTCGGCGACGAGGACGCGCTCATCACTCTCGACATGAGCGAGTACTCCGAGAAGTTCGCGGTGACCCGGCTGTTCGGTTCGCCTCCGGGATACGTCGGATACGACGAGGGAGGTCAGCTCACCGAGAAGGTGCGCCGTAAGCCGTTCAGCGTGGTGTTGTTCGACGAGATCGAGAAGGCCCACCCCGACATCTTCAACTCGTTGTTGCAGATCCTTGACGAGGGTCGGCTCACCGACGCGCAGGGCCGAGTGGTGGACTTCAAGAACACCGTCATCGTGATGACCACCAACCTGGGTACCCGCGACATCTCCAAGGCGGTGACACTCGGGTTCAGCCGGGCCGGTGACGAGGCTGCGTCGTACGAGACGATGAAGGCGAAGGTGACCGATGAACTGAAGACGCACTTCCGCCCCGAGTTCTTGAACCGCGTCGACGAGGTCATCGTGTTCCATCAGCTCACCGAAAGCGACATTGAGAACATCGTCGATCTGATGGTGGCGCAGTTGGAGAGCCGTCTCGCCGACCGTGACATGGGCATTGAACTCACCCCGGCGGCCAAGAAGTTGGTCGCCAAACGCGGGTTTGATCCGCTGCTGGGTGCCAGGCCGCTACGGCGCGCCATCCAACGTGACATCGAAGACCAACTTGCCGAGCGCATCCTCTTTGGCGACCTGGCGGCCGGTGAGATCGTGGTGGTCGATGTGGCCGATGAAAACGCGCCTGGTGAGGGTGCGTTCAAGTTCACCGGCACTCCGAAGGTTCCCGCCCCAGACATGGCACCCGTGGAAGTGGTCGCTGGCGAATAAGCGGTATCAGTCAGTACTAGAGTT
>JAIRRM010000155.1 GCA_031255975.1 Propionibacteriaceae bacterium
AGCCCTTGGCACCGTATTGGAAAAGGCAAAGGCCCAGGGCATCATCGTCATAGGCTACGACCGCCTGATTGAGAACACAGACGCAATTGACGGCTTGGTGCAGTACAACTCTGTCGGCACAGGTCGCCTACAGGGCCAAGCCCTTCTTGATGGCCTCGCTGCATGGTCTGGCGAAGGGCCGTACAACATTGAGTTGTTCGCCGGCGGGCCAGCCGATCCGAATGCCCCGAACTTCTTCAACGGCGCTATGGAAATCCTGCAGCCGAAGATTGATGACGGCACGCTCGTGGTAGTGTCCGGCCAGACGACGTTCCAGGATGTAGCCACCGAATCATGGAGTAACGAAAAGGCTCAAGCTCGTATGGATAGCCTGCTGGCCACGTTCTACTCCGATAAGAAGATTGATGGCGCGCTGAGCCCGAACGACGGCATCGCTCGGGCGATTATCACCGCTGTCGAAAATGCGGGGTACACAGATCCCTTCCCGACTTCGGGTCTTGATGCTGAAAATGACAGCGTGGAATGGATTTGGAACGGTCGCCAATGGTCAACCGTTCACAAGGACCAGGTTCCGTTGATTACCAAGGTCATCGACCTTATCAAGATTGCGCAGGGAGGCGGGAATCTCCCTGCCGGTAGCGAAACCGCACAAAACGGCGTCAAGGATGTCCAGGTTTACGCACTGGATCCCGTTGTCGTCACCAAAGCCAACGAGTGCCAGGCATTTGCAGGCGATCCGTCCGGCCGCGATAAGTTGATCTCCTGCTGATGCTCTAACCAGCAGTAGGCGTTGGGCTTCACCTTCTTCGCCAACGCTACTGGCTGACTAGGCGCGCGACGGTCTGGTACCCATATGGGTGCCGGACCGTCGTGTGTTTTCGCCCTGCTCAATCGGATCGCCGCACACAGGACTATCTGTTCTTTATAGCAACAACCGACGCTGGCTTGTGCGTACAGGCCGAATCATGATTAGTTAGTTGTGCTCTGTACCAAGGGGCTACCGTCTCGCCTGAGGAGAAACAAATGCTGCGCTCCAGATACCCGGTGCCAGAAACCGATGTAGAGTTCCCAAAGGCATCCCAGAGCGTCAAAGTGGCGTCCCAGCCATCTCGCCCTGCAGGAGTACTCACTGCCGTAGCGCACCACTGATTGGTACTTCCTCGGTGACCTGTGTATATGCGCCACCACGATCAACAGCGCCGTCAACAGCCCCAACACCAAGCCGCTTAAGCCCAACAGACAACTTCGACCCTCCAGCCATCACTTACTACCTCCAAAAGTACTCCGGTTTCCCGTCAACGGCGACAACAACGAACGCGGACTGAGCCGCGCCCAGAACCTCCGCCAACCCGACGCATCGGCGCCAAGTTCAGCCCGCACGCTCCGCACCTCGGCCCAGTAATCGACCACATCGGCCTGATCCGGAGCTGTCGCACCGAACATCACCCGATCCGTCATATCGGCAAACCTGCTGAGCGGCTCAAAACCAAAATTTGTCGCTTGAGCGCGATATGTGGCACCTTGCGGATACTGATACCCCAAGTCGCGGGCCCTATCCAGCACCTCTGCCCAGCCGCCGGCCACTCGCTGTGGGTACGTTCCATGAACCCGTCGTCGCGTGGCACGCAACAGTTTGTACAACACCACAGCCCCGGCGAGCAACTTAACGCTGCCACCTATACCCACCACTTGACGTGCCCACACCGGCAATAGCCCCAACAGCCCTTCCGAACCCTGCTCGCCCTTGCTGGCGGTAGCTTCGGTATTCAGGGTGTCGCCCTGCGCGTTGCTCAACTCATTCGGTTTAGGTGGCGGCACAAACGTCGAATCACGATCTTCGCTCTCGTCCCGTTCCCAATCCTTAGGCACAGCGTCCCGTCCGGGAATGAACACGTCATACGGAATAAGCCGCCACCCAGCCGTAGTGCTTATCTCCACCCAGGCGTGAACATCCCGGCCACGCACCACGCCATCGTCGGGCACCTCCGCCCCGAAAATCACCCGTGCCGGAAATCCCAGCCGGTTTGCCGCCAGCGCAAACGCCGTGGCGTAGTGTTCGTCGGAGCCGATCAGCGCACCCCATCTGAAGAAGAAACTCACCATGCGACTCTGGCCATGACCGGGCAGGAACGCCGCTTCACCTTCCCGGGTTCCGTCGCTCCAATAGCCGTTCGTCAGTTCCTCGCCGAACCTCTTGAGCGCCTGCCACGGCGACGAGGCACCCCTGGTGTATTCAGACACCGGTTCCGCCATGAATTCACTGCGCGAACTCGGCACCACCGGCATACCAGACGGGGTGGGTATCTCGTCTGCCAACTGTGGCATCACCACACCAGTGATGGTGTAACGCTCCCCCGCCCGCATTCGATCAGCGACAACTCCTTGTGATTTGTTCAGGTCGTACACCAGATTCTCCCGAGCTCGGTCGCTGTCGAACGTCACCGTGATGGCAGGGCCGAAAGACGGCAACCAGCTAGCGAGATCATCACGGACTGTATAGTCATCGCTCAGGGTGATGGTGGCCTGATACTCCACCCCAGCCATAAACACGGGGATGCGCGAACCAAACCTTCGGAAGGTACCCGTAGTCGTTCCGGAGTCCGCCGCCCAGACGGTGCCGTCGTAGTTGTCGAGTACCGCGATACGCAGCACGGCCCCGGCAGGAGCGCCGGTTACGGTGAGTAACACCTTGTCGTAAAGACTGTCGTCCACCAATTCCGATGAATACTTCCGGAATCCGCCCAACGGGCCAGGCAGCTCCAGCAATTCGATAGGGGGATGCACATAGCTGCGTAATACCAAACGGGTGTCGGAGGCGATGCCAGGTATCCGCCCGCCGAAGAAAAGCGCACCGGCAACCACACCCATCACCAGCGCGAAGCCACCGACGACGCGCGACAGCCGAGCAGCACCGGTAATGGCGATACGGCCCTGGCGCGCCTTTCGCAGCGCCAGCCACGTCACCATAAGCATCATGAAAACGATGCCGATCACGTTTGGATACGCTGGATCGAAATCAGCCAGCAGGATCACCACCGCCAGCAACAAACTCGGAGCCAGCAATGGCGGATAAGTTGCCTTGCCGCGAAGCGCGATCAATAAACCGATGCCTGAGAACACCAGTGCCAGCAGGAACACCAACACTAGATACCCGCTGTCACCAGCCACCGGCAACCCGATGGTGAGCAGATCCTTCCAGCCGGTGATGACGGCCCCCGCCAGGTTCTGAAGCGTGGTGACACTTGGTGCCACCGACCAGATCAGGTCATCACGCAACGCCACAACACCGCCAAAACCGAAGTAGAGCAGCACTATCAGGGCAATGGCCAACGTCCAATGCCAACGTAAGGCAACCGTCAGGCGGGCCGCAAACACCCCGAGCGCGGTGCCGATGGCGGCGACGATCAGAAACCACCAGCTATCGAAAGTAGTGGCGAACCCAACCAGCGCCACCATGGTGAACGTTGCCACGAAAAGCGTGTCAACAAGACGCTGCCGGAACACCTCATCTCCGAGTACCTGCCGCATCGCGCCAGACTTCTCGGCGGTCGCCACCGTCATCGGATCTATGGTACGAACCACGTCACACCCCCGCCCCGATCAATCCGTGTTGCAGATCATCCAGGCCCGTGATGGTGAGCACCGTGAAACCAGCCACCTCCCGTAGCCCCAGTTCCGCATCGGAATCGACGATGACGACCACCATACGTACCGCCGCGGGCACACTGGCCCGACAGTGCATCAGATCATCGAAACTGATGTTACGACCGGTGGCCACCGCGACGACGGAAACATCTGGTGCCAGCGTGCTGATCCGCACAAAGGCATCACGCAACGGTTTACCATCCAATGCGGCACGGGCAAAAATGTCTAAAGCGATGTACGGATCGGGGCGGAACGCGGCTAGATTGCCGCAGATGATCGACAGCCCCATCTCATCAGTGATGGTGCGCTGCGCGATGGATGCCCCAACCGAGAGCGCCACCTCGAACTCGCGATCACTGTCATAGGCCGCCGAGTCGGTGTCGGTGACCATCACCAAATGTGACCGACGGCTGTCAAGGAATTGGCGCACTAGCAGCTTCGTCTCGCCCGATCTGGCGCTGGCCTTCGCCGACGATTTCCAATGGATATGCCGTTGGTCATCGCCGGGGACATATTCACGCAACGCGTGAAACGCCATATCGGAGTTGGACACCTCCTGGGTGGTAAGGCCCTCCAAATCGCGTAACAACCCGGTAGAAACCGACTCCAGCGGTACCGTCACCGGACGCACGATCAACTCCACCGGCTCCGTCCAGGAGACCTCGCGCCGTATTATTCCAAACGGATCGCCACGCTGAGTACGAACCGGCCCCACCACGATGACACCGCGACGACTGGTGGGCAGTTCCACCGACATCTCGAAACTTCCACCGGGCAGCAAGGTGGGAACCGTGGTACGCGCAGACGACACCCCGGCTGGCAGTTCCACCAGCAGCGAGTTCACCGGCAACCTGGTGTTGTTTAACAGCTCAAAGCGCGCCCCAGCTTGCCGTCCCACCCGCACCCGACGCGGATGCACCTCAATGGTGACCGCCAACCGCATCCGCCCGATGGTGAAGATGTACGACAACACCACGGCGGTAAGACAACCGGCTGCGATGATTCCGAACTCCAACCAACCAAACAGGGCGGACAAGAGCATACAGATATGCCCGACGAGAATGACGGCACGCCCCAACGGAGTGATCCATGACAGCGGCGTTTTTATCAGAGAGAAGACGGGCGCAAGCCGCTCCCACAGCGGCGACAACCAAGCGCCGACGGTGGTACGCCACAACGTCCCCACCCTCTCGAACAACACTTGGCTGGTCACATCACTCCTAATACTTCCGTGGCGTCACACCGGATCAGCCACGCAACTTCGGTGCCGGTATATCGGCCAACAACCCATTCACAACATCTTCCACCTTGATGGCCTCGAACTGGGCGTTGGCGTTCAATACCAGACGATGCCCCATCACCGGCAATGCCAATTCACGGATGTCATCCGGGGACACATATTCGCGTCCGTGGGCCACCGCCCAGGTCTTCGCGACCCGCACGTATGCCAGCGCGCCACGCATAGACACACCCAAACGTACGTAGGGGTGGGCGCGCGAGGACGTGGCGAGCTGGTTCACATAGTCAAGAATCGCCGGATCGACGTAGGTCAGGTTGGCGAACTCGCTCATCTGCAACACCGCCTGCCCCGAGATCACCGCCGACACCGATTTGGCGCGATCCCGGTTGGCCGCCTCATTCAGCAGTTCCACGGCCACGGCGTGATCCGGATAGCCGACGGCGACTTTCATCAGGAAACGGTCGAGTTGCGCCTCCGGGAGCCTGTACGTACCAGACTGTTCTATCGGGTTCTGAGTGGCCACCACCATGAACGGGCGGCCCACGTCATGGCGTACCCCGTCCACGGTGACGGTGTTCTCCTCCATCACCTCCAGCAGCGCCGACTGGGTTTTCGGCGAGGCCCGGTTCACCTCGTCCGCTAACACAATGGTGGCGAACACCGGCCCCTCATGGAACACGAACGATTGGGTGCGCTGGTCATACACACTCACCCCGGTGAGGTCAGACGGCAACAAGTCGGGCGTGAACTGTATCCGTGAGTGCGTGCCCTGCACGGTGTTGGCGATCGCCTTGGCGAGCACCGTCTTACCGGTGCCGGGGTTGTCCTCCAGCAACAGGTGACCCTCCGACAGCAGGCAGGTCAACGCCAACGCGATGATGTTGTCTTTGCCGCGAATAGCGATGGCGACGTTCGACACCATGCGGTCGAAGTTGCTCTTGAACCAACCGGCTTGTTCTGCGGTTATCGGCATATCGGCGTATCTCTTTCTCTGCTCCGAAGCGGCGGCGTCCCCGCCGTTTCTTTATGGCTTAGTTTTGCCCTCGGGCAGGAGGGCGATGTCTTCGATGGTGACTATTCCGGCACCGACCGCGTATTCAACAAGCCGGGCCTTGCGCGAGACAGCCAATCTAGCGGGGCCGCCATGCAGGCCGCGTACCCCCAGATCGGCCAATTTCTGACACACGTTGTCGAGCTTGCGGTTGAACTTGGTGATGGCCCAGCCCAGCCGTGCGGCAGCCTGCGCCGAGGTTGGAATCGCGCCCGCACCCCGATGCATTTTGCGCAACACGTCCTCGGCGAGAGCCACACTCAACAGTCTCTGATCGGTGGTGAGATTCACCGAGCCGATGGTGTCGCCATTCACCGTAACGTCTACCAGCCGCACCGACTCGACCAAGGCGGTATCAGGGATGAACCCCAGTTCGTACGTCATGTCGCCGGCGGTGAAGAAGGCCACCACCTCTCCGAATACCAGCGGCAGCCGATCCCCCGGAGCCAGCCAACCCTGAAGTTTGCCTTCATTGGCGACAATGCTGGCCGACAGCTTGCTGCCGACGTTCTCCAACCACCACATGCCATCCTCGTTGGTGACACGAAGGAACACCCGGTGCAGGAACGGGTTCTCATCGTCGAGCACCAGATCGGCGTCCCGGCCAATGGTGAACGGTTGATCCTCCGGAGGATAGAGGATGTCGCCGCAGTAGTCGATGGCAAGGCTCATGTCACACACCCCTTCTCAGACCATTCGTTTTCGAGTCCACCCGCGCCGTTCTTACGTAACACCATCACCTGAATGCAGTACTCCGTGCCGACGGGTGCGATCTCTACGCTCTTGCGCTCGCTGGTGCGTGTTTCGGTGCCATCTGGCCGCAGTATCACCGACACATCACCTTCGCACATTCGCTCATAAACCCAGGAGAACGTGACCATGTCTGCGTCGCGCTGCGGTTCCTCAAACCGCACCCGGCCCGGCGGACGGTCACAGATAGTCGGTGGCGGCACACCAGTGGACTGGGGGGAATCGGAATCTGCGACACGACCGATGCCGTTCACCAACACCACCGTCACAATGGCGATGACGGCCAGCGCCGCCACGATGCCGATGACAAGCCCCGCGCGACCAGCTCTAGGTGTGGCCGCCGCGCCCTGCTCCTCGCCAGTTACCTTGCCCCGGTTCATTGACGCCGTGTCTGCCGACATCGCGGCCACCGGTGTCGCGCCATCCTGGTGTACCAGCGGCAACTGCTCGTCGCGGCGTATCGTCGCATCGAGGGGAGTTGACCGAACTGGGGCGGCGGGAATCGGCGTTTGCGCCGTCACCACCTGCGTCTCACCCTTACGGCGGGTACGGTCGTCTGCCGGGGCGGGCGGAGAAGCCGCCGAGGCGCTCAACTCCTCCACCATGAACCTGGTGGCGGGTAGCCGTAGCTCGGATTCGATGGCAAGCAACGCCCGGCCCAGATCGAAGGCGCTCTTGGGGCGGCGGCGGGGCTCCTTGGACAACACCAACCGTAACAGCCGCTCCAACGAGGCGGGCACATCGCCCCTCCCCGTCATCGGTGCCTCCCAGTCGCGAATACGTTGCATCATCGCCGAGGAGCGGTTATCGCCGCCAGGCACCTCGAACGGCGAACGCCCCACCAACAGGTGCCACAGCGTCGCCCCCAGTGAATAAACGTCGGAGCGTTCGTCCGCTTTAGTCCAAGAGAACACCACCTCGGGCGGTGCCCAGGGGATCGAAAGCAACGACTCGTCGTCATCGCCGGCGTCAAGGCGGGTGGCGATGCCAAAATCGGTGAGCACCGGGTCGCCGTAACGATCGGTGAGCACGTTCGCGGGCTTGATGTCGCGGTGGATCAGCCCGGCGCGGTGTGCCGTCTCAACCGCGGCGGACAACTCCACCCCGGCTTTCAGCACCTGGCTTACCGACAACGGTGACTTCTTCACCAAAACCGACATAGAGGGGTTGGGAAGATAGGCCATCTGAATGAACGGGCGACCGTCTGTGGTACGCCCCACCCCGTACACCCGCACAATATGTGGATGCTCCAGCATGGCGGTGGTGTTGGCCTCGTCGAGGAACCGTTGTATCACACGCTGGTTCATCTCGGAGGTCTTCAACACCTTCACCGCCACCTGACGGTCGGGATGGTGGGAACGGTAAAGATACACATCGGCGAAGCCGCCGGACCCCAGGTCACGGATATAACTGAACCCCGGGATGTCAGGTGCGATCCGTACGGTGCTCATGGCTCCACCTCAAAGATGAAACTGAACACGTCGGCAAGCACTACCTTGGTGCCCGGTTCAATGACCATCGGCTCGTTGGCCCGCAGCATCACTGGAGGGCGATGGGCGGGGAACACCTCGGTGCCGTTGGTGGAGTCCAAGTCACGCACGGATACGAACCAGTCTCCCACCGAGACTTCTAGGTGCTGCCCCGATACATCCTTACCGGGGTCGGCGATACGTACCAGGTTTGGGGACTGGTCGTCTGAACCGATGATCGGATGCGGGTTACGACCGAATATGACGGAACCGTCGCTAAGTTCGATCACCGCGCCATTTTGCAGCCTGAGGTAACCCAGCGGCGGACGCTCAATCTCGAACGGATGCTGCGCGGCGATGGAGAGTCCGCACACCCGGCATTTATCGGCATACGGCGGATTGAGATGATGTTTGGAGCATTCGACTGCCAACACCACCGGCGCGCCAGCGTGGCCCAGCGCCCGCTGCGCCTTACTACGCCGTACGGTGTGCCCCGAATCCTCGACGTCTTCGGGCGGCTCTCCCAACTGCGTCGGTTGTGCTGGCCGTGCGGCGGCGAAAGGTTCGGGAGGCACGAAACCAGGCACCAAACTCGGCGGAATGGTACGAGAAATAAGCTCCTCAGGACTAGGAGGCGGGAAAACCCCCGAACCAACAGCAGCCTCAGCCAGCGATGCTGGAGGCACGGCGGCAGGAGGTTCAGTAGCTGGGAAACCCGACACCAAGCCCGGCGGAGCGGTGTGGGAGATGAGATCGTCAGGATCGGGCGGTGGGAAGAGTTGGAAGGCGGCAGACGGTATCTCTACCGGCACCCCTGCCCGCCGCACCCGGGACACTTCCGGTGGGTTTACCTGATGGGTAACCGGTTCCGGCGCGGCAGCTGGCGCGGGGACGACAGGTAACACAGGAGATGGCGTGGGAACGGGAGGCGGCACTATGAGTGAAGGCGGCGGGATGGGAGACGGGAACGACGCCGGAGGCGGAGCGGAACTCACCGGAGTGGACGGGGTACCGTTCCAGTTGAACTCTGCGATGAAACCGGGCGAAGCATCGGCGGGCGGCAGCACCGCCGGGGACGGCACCACTGGCATGTCTTCGATATAGCTGGTGTGTATCGGATCGCGGGTGAGATCCAAATCAATGGGCTTAACGGCAGGTTCTTCCGCCACGCTCGCCGGCGACCGCAACTCTGCCGCGGGTTCCATCAGCGGTTCAGGCTCTGGGGCGAAGTCGACCTCTGGTTCCGGCAGCCGTACGGTGCGGTCGAAAAGCTCCCAGAAAACGGGGCTGTCTTCCGATTGCTCGGCGGGCACATCCGGGGGCATTGGCTCAGCCGATGGTGTGAACGGCGTAGCGTCGCTGTCACCGTCCGCGGTATCACTGCCCGCAGTAGTCGGCGGCGAGACAGGGCTGTCTGCGGCATCACCATCGGGAGCCGACGCAACGACGGGGTTATTCTCAAGGGTCGGCACGGCGGTGCCACCACCGTCGTGAGCCACGGTTGATACCGGAACAACCCCCGTTTGTAGCGGAACCATACGCGGCCCAGCCACGGCGGCGACATCGGTGAACAACACCACCGAAGCATCGACCGGCACCGTATGTTCGGAAACCAGTCCGGTGCCGCTCAGTAGCGTGTCGGCATCCACCATTGCTTTGACGCCGCCACGTAACAGCAGCCGAACAGCGTCGGTACCGACCTCCATAATGCCAAAACCTGGCAGCCGCGACAGCCCGTGGCTGGCAAGCGAATCAAAGGCAGCCGCCGCATTCGGAGCAGTCCGCAACGCGCCGAGAAGCGGTACCACCAACTCATCGGTGAGCGCGGTCTCGATAACGACACAAACCGGCCAATCGGCCACCGCGACCAGATCGCCCGGAGCGTACCTGAACTCCCCCATGATGCCCGCTACTCCTCCACTCTGGTCTCGCCTTCAACCGGACGTGGTTGAGTGTCCTCATAGATACCCGCCAGCAGATCACTTTGCTCAGCATCACCTACCCACACGGCCACCACCGTGACGTTATCGGCCCCGCCCGCCGCCAAGGCCGCATGGACAAGGCGCTGTGCCACTTCAGCCGGGGCAGCCGGGCATTCACCGACGATGGCGGCGATCTCGTCGTCACCCACCTCGGAGGAAAGCCCATCAGAACACAGCACGAACGCGTCACCGGCCAGCTTCGGCACCAACATGGTGTCCGCGCGAGGGGGTACACGGCTACCAAGCGAGCGCGTCAACACCGTACGGGACGGATGGGTACGGGCTTCGTCTTCGCTCACCAATCCGGCGGCCAGCAGTGATTGCACCTCATTGTGATCCGTGGTGAGCCGCTGCAATGCCCCGTCATGATGCCGATAAACCCGTGAATCGCCGATATTGAACACCAGCCAGTGTTCTACATCTCCGATAAACACAGTCGCCAACCCGGCTACGGTAGACCCGAGCCCTCGTGCCTCTGGGTTCTCGTCGCCATAACACAACAGCTTGGTGTTGACATCTGCCAACAGTTTGATGATGTCACTCTTGTGCAGCCGCTCCCCGCTGTCACACTCCCGCAGCATATCGACGACAACATGGCTGGCCACCTCACCGGCAGCCTGTCCGCCCATACCGTCTGCCACCGCGATGATTTGCTGCCCGACGAAGAAGTCGTCTTCGTTATGAGAGCGCACCAACCCCACATCTGAGGTACCAGAGCATTCCACCCTCATCAGGACAGATCTCTTTCGTCTTGTGTCGCCTCATGCCGGACGACCTGGGCCGTGCCAGGCACCGACAGTGAAACTTGCAGCCTTTGCAAGTCCTCTCTATCGTAGGGCACCCGAAGCCCTTGTGGCATGGGGAGCACTCCCCTTGGGCGTCGCCGACACCTATTCTTTCTCCACACTTTCGGTGACATGTCAATCCGGTAATGGTAGTTGGACGATGTAGGGCTTCCCACCTTCCACGTACACGCCGCGGCCAACCGGGAAATCGGCGCGCTTCATACGCGGTAGCTGCACCCGGAACAGGAAATCGCCGTCTTCGGAATCCGGTTGCAGCACGACGCCTCTCCGGCTGCTACGTACCTCGCTGACGAGTTGCCAGGCCGCGCTCCAAGAACTCGTCTCACCCTCACCGATGATGAAATGTCCGTTGCGTTTGGCCAACTTGACCAGATCCAGCAGATCCTGCTCCACCGGGGTTCCCAGCAGCTCCTGTAATCCCTCGACCAATAACACCAGTCCGGGGCGAGCGTCGGCCAACACTTCCAGTTTTGGCTTCAGGAACGCGGCCAGCGACTTCATGTCGTCGATGTTGATGGCCAGGTCCGACCATGCGGCCTCATTGCGTACCATTGAGCGCCCCGGGCCGAAGAAATACATCGGCATTTCGGGATCCCAGCGCCTGAGGCTCTGTGCCAACCACCGCAACGCCGTGGTACGTCCAGAACCCGGCATTCCCGCGACCATGAACGCCCCGTGCGGATCGAAGCCGATAGGTTCCAGGCTACGACTCTCGATGCCGAGCACCGGTAGACCGTTCATCTCGTGCGGCACTTCGTCGGAGGTGACCACGGTAGTCAATCGCCGGACAGGAGTGGCGTCCGGCATCCCCGCGGCGCGCAGCCGCTCAGCCAAGGTATTGACGACCAACGCCTGATCCGCAGGGTTGGGCGAGCCACCAGGTACGGCAATCTGCACCTCGTTGGTGGTACCGGAGAAAACCCCGCGCCCGGCGGGTGATTCGGCATTCAGCGAATCCTTCGGTATGTCCAGGGCACCGTAGGCGTTATCCTCTGCCTGACGCAGGATGAGGCGACGCTGAATGTTGGACGCTTGTGAGTTGGGGATGGCATTTGGCTGCTCGCAACCCAACACCACATGGATGCCCAACGCTCTGCCCTCATCCAACAGCCGACTCAGCATTGTCGCCGGGCTGACCCCGTACACCAACTCAAAGGCGGAGCGGAACGCCGCATAGCCGTCGATGAGCAGGAAAACCCGCTGTTCGGCGATACCCGTCGTCTTGCGGTAATCGGCGATGGAACCGGCGTTCACCGCAGCGAACCGTGAGGCGCGCTCTTCAAGCAACGCGATCAGATGACGGAACACCCGGTCGACACGCTCGGTGTCGGCCACGCCGATGATCGCCCCCACGTTGGGCAGCGGCGTCAACATGGTGAGGCCCGCCGTGCCACAGTCGATGCCGTACACGATGGCCGGGTCGGTGTCATACATGGCGCTCGACGCGACGGCGATGGTACGCAGTACAGCCGACTTGCCGGAACCACTGGTGCCGTAGACCGCGAGATGGCCCGCGTCCGGATCGTAGTAGGAGATGCTTTGCGCCTGCCGTTGTGGCAGATCGACGACGCCAATGGGTTTGCCGACGCCACTCGCATCGGGAAACAGGCTGCGCAATCTGCGTAGATCGAACGCGGTGCTCAGTTCGGGTAACCACGGTTTACGCGGTTCCGGTATTCCGGCCAGCCCCGCCGCCGCACTAATTGTAGTGATGGCTCGGGCGATGTCCGTCGGCTCCGATTCGTCGTCGGCCTTGTTGCGTCGGCTCACTTTCGGGATGTCCCAGGCATTGCCGCTGCCGAAAACCATGGTTTCCACTTCCACTGACGCCGGTTCCGGCTCATTGGAAGTATGGCCGCCCGCGTAGCCGGTCTGGAACAGCGTGATCCGCCCCGGCCCGGTGCGCACCGCAGCTCGCCCCGGCACCCGCGGATCGAACTCGGCGGCAAGCTTCAGGCCGATGACGTCTTGCGAATCCGCCTCGTCCGCCATGCGCAGCGCCACCCGGAGGTTGGTGTTTGCGCGCAGATTGTCTTTGATGACACCAGCCGGGCGCTGGGTGGCCAGAATCAGGTGCAACCCAAGAGAGCGCCCCCGCTGGGCCACGTCCACAACCCCATCTACGAACTCCGGCACCTCATGGACGAGTGCGGCAAACTCGTCAACCACAATGACGAGCGACGGCGGGCACTCCGGGTCGCCGGTACGCTCCAGTGCCACCAAATCCTTTGCCTTCTTGGCGTTGAGTAGTTGTTCCCGGTACCACAATTCGGCGCGCAATGACGTGAGCGCGCGGCGCACCAGATGCGGCGACAGGTCGGTAACCAATCCGACGGTGTGCGGCAGTTTGACGCAATCCGCGAACGCCGCCCCACCTTTGTAATCGACCAGCAGGAATGTCACCCGACTGGGGCTGTGCGCCGCCGCCATGCCGAGAATCCATGATTGTAGAAACTCTGATTTTCCCGCGCCTGTGGTGCCACCGACCAGCGCATGCGGCCCCTGGGTGCGTAGATCCAACAGAAATCCGCCGTGGGCACCCTGCCCTACCAGACCTCGCAGCGTGGGGCTGACCTTGGGGTAACGTCCGTCGGCACCGGGTAGTGAGCCATCCTCCCGCCAACGGTTGAGCGTGACCGTCGGATCAAGCGCGAGGTTCGGCTCTGCGAGCGCCAGATACGACACGGCCCTGGGGATGTCCGATTGATCGATCACCGGGGCACCAGCGTCCAGCACCGGAGCCAGACGCTTCGCCAGGCTGAGGGCGGTATCCTCGGGAATGCCCTCCACTTCATCGACACGTAGCACGATGCCCTCGTCCGGGAAGCCGGCGGTGACGGCACCACTGGCCTGGTCGTGTGTCAGGTAAGTACGGCACTGGGACGGCAATCGCTGCTCTGAGCCAGCAACCCAAATCAGATGCACCCCCACTTCGGGGCCACGTTCCGCCAATGCCACCAGACGGCCCCGCTCTATCGGGGCATCGTCCTCCACCAACAGCACCAGCGCCGGAATATGCAGCGCCTTTCGGTCACGCTGCCCCAACCGCGACACCATCACCTCTTCGAGCGCCGACACCAACATGGGAACCGCGGGCCCCGCGGCCAGATGCGACCCCCCTATCGGGGAGTGGGCCGAACCGACATGGGGCAACCACATCAGCCACTCCCATGTTTTGCTGGACTGTGTGGAGGCGATGGCGGCCAACACCAGTTCCGCCGGCGAATGCAGGCAGGCAAGCTGGGTGATGATACCCCGAGCTACGGGGTGGAGCCACTGAGCCGTACCGGCGATACCGAGGTTGCCGCATTCGCGTAGTTTCGCCGCCACCGGCACGCCGCTCACCACCGCTGCCCCCTGGGCCAACTCGGATAGTTCACGCCATTCGGTGCTACGACTTTCATCTCGGGCAGGCAACTCCACCACGTTGCGCGACGGAGCTTGCCCCAGCCCCAACCGTATATCCAAGAAATCCGGATCGGCGGGACGCCGTTGCCACAGGTCGGGTTGCAAATCCGATGCGGCCGACAGCAGCATATCCAATGGGGGTAACTCGGCGCGTCTGGTCGCTACCTCTGCCGTCATCGCCTCGTCAAGGTCGGTCTTTAGCGCGTCAAGCTCGGTGCTGTATGTCTCGGCAAGCGCTTTTAGCGCCCTCCGATCAGTGACCACTTTGTCAAACCAGGTACCGAGCGCGATCAACGGGCTTAAAGCCACAAAGATGATGCTCATCATGTTACGGGTAACGGCAAACATCACTCCGCCCATGATGAGCGGAGCCACCATCGCCACCAACGGAAACTTATTGTTCTTCGGAGGTGCCGGGGGTTTGGGGGCGGCCAGTTTCCGTCCGGTGTACTTCACCCGCACCTTCGGGGAGCGATTGAACTCGATGGCACCGTTGCTGACAGATGCCCCAGCCGTGGCCTGGATATGGCGCTCGACACGAATCTGGTTGTCACCGATCATCACGGTGTCTTGCCGACCCAACGTGGCGTTGGGCACCACATGGCCATCAAGCACCACGCCATTGGCCGAGTTGGTGTCCCAGATCTCGATAGCATCACCGACCGAGATCCGAGCATGTCTGCGCGACACCATGGGATCGGAGAACTGAATGTCGCATTCAGGATCGCGACCTATGGTGTTGGGCCCGAAGCGCAACTCAAATGATTTGCCCGCGTCCGGCCCCACCACAACCCGTAGGGTGGCAGGGCTAGTCGTGGTGGAGGATACATCCGCCACCTGACCGCTCGGATCGCGGAACAGCGGATAAAGCTGTACGTTTTGCCCAGATCGCAACCCGGATTCGGCCAGGGCCGCCCGCCAGGGGAGAATCGTGGGTGCCGCCACGGTGGCGTCTGACACGCTGAGTGTCCAGAGCGAGTCGGTGGCGTGCCCTACCAACCCCGCCTGGATCGCGGCCCCCACTTCACCGATGGTCGCGGTACTTTCAGCAGTGACCGCGATCGGGGTCACCTGCTGCTCCGGGGATACGAGGGACAGCTTGAGTTTCATGCGTCTTCCTCGTCGGCCCCGTCGTCTAATGCTGGGTCAACTGGCGTTTGGTCGGCTGGTACTTCGGTGGGAATCCCTTTGTAAAGCATGGTGATAGCGTCAAACATCGGCACCCAGGATTCCTTCAGCATCACCATCGGCGTGGTGAAAACGCTCTGCACCATGCCGAACCCGGGAACATGCTGCAAGTAGGTCACCTGAAGTTGCTTGATGGGTTTTTCTTCCAGCCCCGGATACGTGCTTTGTATCTCGTCCACCTTGCGAATTGCCGGGTGCGGGTGGCCTTTAACCACCTCGTATCCCTCCCCGGGCGACTTGGCGATGAACTGCGTCAACGCCTTGACCGGATCAACCGCGCCACCGGTGAGTTTTATCATGGTTCTATAGTCAACACACAACAGTGACGCCGGAACAGGCAACCCGCCGACCTGCATCAGCGACATGGCCATCACCAGACCCCCCACAGCGGCGGCGTCGTCGCATTGCCGTTTCAGTTGCTGCAGCATTTCGCGGCGTAATTCCAACCCTGTTCCGGTCGTACCGAATTGCCTGTCGACCAGGCTCCTAATCTCCTTCGCCCGCTTTTTTGCGTCGATCAACGAAATCGGAACCCATCCGTTCGGCAAGATCAGCCGGAGGGAATCAGTCACCCGCACCCGCCTGCCACTGGGCCGTGCTTCGCCCATATTCATTTCACCTCCATTCCCGCGATAATCTGCACTACCTGTTCTTCGAACGTGTCTTTGAGCAACAGATTGACACAACCCGCATCTAGCCATACATGGTCTGTAGACCATTCGGGGAAGCAGTAGGCCCTAACGCGCAGATACACCGTCCCGGAACCGTCTAAGCAACTCTCCATTGCCCTAAGGCCGGGCTGGCCAGCGATCTCACAGCGCGTGACAGATGAGGCAATAATATTTGGATCGTTCGTTTCACCTCGCGCTATACGGGCAAGTTCTCGCTCCCGCTGTTCCAGGGTTACCCTGCCGTTGTTAGCCACCATCCAGGCGAAAAGAGCCACGTAACCGATAGCCGTAGCGTTAGCGTCTCCAGGTGCCCAGATGCCCACGGCGGTCGGACGGCTGGGGGCGAATCTGGCATCCATCGCCACGATAGATGCCAACACACTATCCAACACGGCCTCGTGACTACCAAAGCGTTCCCGTGCTAACTCCAGCGCCGCCGTAGTGTCCCCGGCGGGCCAGATGAGCCACTCATCCGGTACGCCCCAGTTTATCCATTCAATGCCTTTTGCCATGCCATCACTGTAGCGACCATCCGCCAATACAGCCACGCGTGACAACAGAAACGGGGAGTGCTCCCCATGGCGTCATACCAGATGCTGAGCCAGACTTGATGCAAGCTGAATACCAAGATCGGCCAACGGATAAATCCGAACCGACGCAATACAGAAGGGAAACCAGAACCATGGCAAACATCCATGTCGGGTACGAGGAACTCCGTACCGCAGCTACCCACCTCCGCACCAACAAGGACAACATCCAGGGCGAACTCGACGCGCTGAAGTCCTACATTCAGAATCTGGTGGCCAGTGGCTTCGTCACTGACCAGGCTTCGAAGCAGTTCGAATCCACCTACACCCAGTTCACCGAAGGTGCCCGGCAAACCATCGAAGCCCTGCAAGGGCTCGGCCAGTATCTCGATCAGGCCGCCGCCGCGTTCAGCGATCTCGATACGCAGCTCAGCAGTGCTATCGCGGGCCGGTAGTAATAGTTGGAGAAAGTCGCATGGTGGGCGGTGACGCCAGTTCTCCGCCCACCAGACACTAAGGCAAGGAACGGATAATGGACGTCCCAATTGATGAATTGGTTCGTTGTGCCGCGTCGCTGAATGTCATATCTGAGGCTCTCGGAAACGCGAACCAAAATGCAGCAGCGAGCGCTAGCAGTTGTGGGCACTCAAGACTGTCCGGAGTGCTGCTCCAATTCGGGAATAACTGGAGTGCGCACCGCAGATACCTACTAGACACGATGAGCGGACTCGGAGAGGCTTGTTGCGCCGTTGCCGAACAGTTCCAAGGCCTTGACCAAGCTCTGAAAGATGCGCTGCTGGACGCCCCCGCGTCGCCTCAGCCCGGAGTTTCTACCGGAATGCGGATCGCTGTCTGAACTGCAACCATCAGTGGAAAGAAGATGCCATGTCGAGACCGACCTATGAACAATGGCGCCGAGTATGGCCGTCACTCTCAGGTGACCCCACACCCGGCGACCCACAAAGCTTCAAGACAGTAGCCGACCACTACCAACAGGTCGCTGAAGCCATCACACAAGCCACAACCGACCTGAATACGCTCGTCTCCGAAAGCAGTACCAACGCGATGGCCGCAGTGTCTCAGACTGCGGCCGATTTGAGTACACCCGCCGGCGTCAACACGGCAGTTAACGAGCCATCGATAGCCGTAAAAGAACTCCACGAGCAGATGAAGAAGGTTCTCACCCAGCTACAAAAAACCCAGGGGCGTTACCAAGACGCCGCGCAGGCGATGCAAACGTTCCACCAAAAGCTAGAGGAGAATCAGCAGCTAGCGGACAAAAC